>CAIYPH010000448.1 GCA_903928045.1 uncultured Rhodospirillales bacterium | reverse complement strand
TCGCTTCTTTTTTTCAAAAAAGAAACGCTTCCGTCCCTTCTCACTCCCGCTATAACCACCCCATGAAAAGCAACGAAACCTGCGCCGTCATCGGCCTCGGCAATATGGGCATCGAGGTCGCCGGCCGCCTCGCCCTCGGCGGCCCCGTCAACGGCTTCGACCTCTCGCCCGATCGCCGGGCCCAGGCCGCCGAACGCGGGATCATCACCTCCGAGACCCTCGCCGAAGCCGTCGCGGGTTGCTCCACCGTCCTCCTGAGCCTCCCCACCCCAGCCGCCTCGCGCGCCACCGTCGCCGCCCTCGCCGGGCTGCTGCCGAAGGGCGCCTTGGTGATCGAGACCAGCACCGTCACCCCCGCCGACATCGCCCATATGTCGGCGCTCTGCACCGCCGCAGGGGTCGGCTTCGTCGATGCCGCCATCCAGTCGGGCGTCGAAATCATGGCCCGCGGTGGGAGCGTGCTGTTGATCGGCGGGGAAACCGCCGAACTCGCCCAGGCCCAACCCTGGCTCGATGCCCTGTCCAGCAAGCAGACCGTGATGGGGACCACCGGCGCCGGCGCCGCCGCCAAGGTGATCAACAACGCCGTCGCCCACGCCGTCTACGTCGTCCTCGCCGAAGCCCTCGCCATGGCCCGCGCCAACGGGATCCCGACAGAGAAATTCGTCGACATGATGAAGGGTGCCGACGCCGGCCTGATGCGCCCGCTCACCCACCGCATCGGGGAGCGCACCGCCCAACGCAATTTCGCGCCGGGCATGCCGATGGATGCCGCCCGGAAAGACAGCGTGCTCGCCCTTGAACTCGCCCAGGCCGATGGCATCCCGCTCTTTGCCATCCAGGCCGCCCACACCGTCTACGAAATGGCCGTCGCCGCCGGGATGGGCCGCGACGACTACGCCGCGCTGACCACCTTGTGGGACAAGTGGATCAAGGACTGAGCCCCTACTCCATCTCCCAATCCCGCCACCACAGCGTCGCCACCTGGGTCTCCGCCGCCCGCGCCTCCGGGCTCATCGCCAGCCAGGACGTCAACCGCTGCAGCACCCGCCGCTGCGGTCCGGCGAGGTCCATCGCCAAGGCCTCCTCCACCCCCCACCAGCGCAAATCCTCCAACTCGCCCGACCCCGCCAGCTCGCCGCTGACATGTGCCGCGTCCACCACCAGGAACCGCGCATCGAACCGCACCGGGGAGGGCTCCGGGGTTACCGCCCGGCAGAGATAGTCGATGCCGTGCAACACCGGTGGATTGCCCAGACTGAGTCCGGTCTCCTCCTCCAACTCCCGCGCCGCCGCCACCCCGAGCGCGCGGGCCAGGCTCGGGTCAGCCGCCCGTTCCAGCCGGCGGACCACATGGTCGGGCATCGGGGAGCCGACATCGGCCTGGTGGTCCGCCGGATCGACCGCCCCACCGGGAAACACCAGCCGGTTCGGCATGAATTTATGCTTGGCGCCCCGCATGCCCATCAGCACCAGCGGTTCCTCCCCGCGGAGTACCAAAAGGCTCGCGGCCGGTCGGGGGATCACCTTCGGCGTCGGTTCGGCTGTGCTCATCACGTACTCCTTACCCCAGGGTCGCGCCGCCGGGCGATCGTGACAAGCCCTGACGGTTGAATTTCACGGTGTCGCGCCCCATGGTGCCGAAATGATCGCCGATGCAGCCCTCCAGCCGCCCGACCGGCCCGATGCCGCACACGTCGTGCCGCTGGACGCGTCCAGTGTCCAGCGCCGCATCGGCGTGAAGTCGGCCGTCGCCCTGCCGCCGCCGCCGCTGTTGTTGCCGGCCGCGGGGTTCTGCGCCGCCTGGCTCGAACAGGCACATGGTGCCGCCTACGGCCGGGTCGGCGCGCTGGGTTGCTGGATGCTGCCGGATGGGCTGCTCGGCGGGCGCTGCTTCGCCGGGCTGGATGAGGGGAGCGTCACCGCGCCCGACATCATGCCGCTTTATCTCCGCACCGCGCTCGCCGCCGACACGGTGGAGGACGCACCGCACCGCCAGGGCCGTCGGGTCCGCAGGGTACGCGGAACGGTCGCCTCGATCGGGACCATCGGCTACGACACCTTCGGCCATTGGCCGCTCGATATCCTGCCGCGGCTCTGGACCCTGCGCGAGACCCTGGGCCGCCAGGCCGACACGATGCGCTACGCCTTCCCCGCCGACCTGCCGGTCTATGCCCGGAAAATGCTTACCGCCCTCGGAATCCCCGCCAACCGGCTCGAGACCTATGATCGCGAAACCGAGATCCTCCGGGTCGACACGCTGGTCCTGCCGTCGATGGCGCATGAGGACTATCGCTTTCACCCCGCCGCGAGCCGGTTCTTCGATGCCGTGGTGTCCCGCCTCGCCCCGGCGCATGGCGAGACACCCGCGCGCATCTTCCTCTCCCGCGCCGGCTGGAGCGGCGGGGCTGCGGCGACGCGGCGTATCGTCAACGGCGCGGAAATCGCCGAGCTGCTGACGGCGCTGGGCTTCGTCACCGTGCACCCGGAAACCATGACCTGGCCGGAACAGGTGGCGCTGTTCGCCGGCGCCCGGGTGGTGGTGGGGGAGCACGGCTCGGCGATGAAGAACCTGCTGTTCGCACCTCCGACCACCGCGGTGATCAACCTGCACTTCCTCAACATGACCCAGACCGGGATCGCCGCTTTGCGAGGCCACCGTATGATGTATCTCGACAGCGAGACCGACGAGGTCTCGCCGGACGGCGTGGTGGGTTACCGGATCGATCCCGGCAAGCTGCTCGCCTGCGTCGACGCCGCCGTGATGGCCACGCAATGAGTGCGGATCTCGCCTGGGCCGAGCAATGGCGCGCGGAGCAACGGGTGCGCAGCGCCTTCGCCTGCGCCGAGGTGGCGCTCGCCACCCTGGCGCGCTGGCAGATCGGCGCCGAGGAGATCGCCCATGCGACCGGCGGCTTCTTCCGCATCATCGCGGTGCGCACGACGAGCAGCGATGCCGCGATCGACGGGGAGACCCAGCCGTTCATTCTGCAACCGGAGATCGGCATCCTCGGCTTCCTCGCCCGCCGCGGCGCCAACGGCCCCGAGTTGCTGGTGCAGGCCAAGACCGAGCCGGGGAACGAGGGCGCGGTGCAGCTCGCGCCGAGTTTCCAGTGCACGCCGAGCAACTACACCGCCCGCCATGGCGGCACGCCGGCGCCGTTCTTCGACCATTTCGCCGCCCCGCCAGAAGGCTCTGTGATCAGCGACCTGCGCCAGAGCGAGCAGGGGACGCGGTTTTTTGGCAAATTCAACCTCAACATGGTGGTCGAACTGCCCGCCGCCAGCGCGCCTGACGCGATGGGCCCCGCCTGGCGCTGGCTCGATGCCGCCGCGCTGCGGGCGTTGCTGGTGCATGACAACGTGCTCAATACCGATGCCCGCAGCGTGCTGGTCAGCACGCCCTGGCGCTATTGGGCACAAGGTGAACCCTTCGCGCGCTGGCAGGGTAGGGGCGGGTTCGGCGCGGCGCTGCTGCGCTCCTACCGCCATGGCGATGCCGATGACCCGCGGGCCTGGCTGCTTGCCCAGCGGGCGGCGACCACGATCGCCCATGCGCGCCTGGCGCTCGCCGATCTGCCGGGATGGCGGATGCGGGATGGCGCGCTGGCGCCGATCGCCCCCGGCGGCTTCGCCGTGCGGGGCTACCGGGTGCAGGCGCGCGATCGCGAGGTGCCGAACTGGGACCAGCCGCTGGTCGACAGTGCCGGCGACGGGCAAATCACGCTGCTCTGCCAGGAACGCGACGGGGTGATGCGCGTGCTGCTGCGCGCCCGTGCCGAGGCGGGGTTGGGCAATCGTGTCGAAATCGCCGCCAGTGTGCAGATTGCGCCGGGTGCGGGGGCGGAGCGTGGCATCGAGGCGGATCTCGCCGCGGCCGCGGCAACGGGCCAGGTCCATCTCGCTTGCCATCAATCCGAGGAGGGCGGCCGGTTCCATCGGGACGGCAATGCTTACCACATCGTCGAGCTGCCGGCCGAAACGCGGTTCGAGCTGCCGGCGGGGTTCCGCTGGGTCACCGTTCGGCAGCTTGAAACCCTGTGTACCACGCCGGGCCTGGTGACCAACGAGGCCCGTAGCGCCGTGAGCCTGTTGCTGTCGCTCGCCTGAGCACGGTCTGGTCGCGCACGCCCATCCGGGGCATGCTGCACCATCGCCCCAAAACGGAGAAAGCGACCCATGAGCTATCTGCACACCATGCTGCGCGTCGGCGACCTCGAGCGCAGCGTCAAGTTCTACACCGAGATCTTCGGCATGACCGAACTGCGCCGGCGCGACGTGCCGGAGGGCAAGTACACTCTCGTCTTCCTCGGCTTCGGCGATGGCGGCACCGAGCTGGAGCTGACCTATAACTACGGCACCGAGAGCTACGATGTCGGCACGGGCTTCGGCCATCTCGCCTTCGGGATGCCCGACGTCTACGGCGCTTGCGAGAAGATGCGCGCCGCCGGGGCCAAGATCACCCGCGAGCCTGGGCCGGTGAAGTTCGGCACCACGGTGATCGCGTTCGTCGAGGATCCGGATGGCTACAAGATTGAGTTGATTGAGCGGAAGTAAGAGAAGGGAAGGGCTTCTTTCTGAAAAAAGAAGCAAAAATATTGAGGATAGCCTAGATAACGAATTGTATTCGTTAGTGAGAACGTGAGTTTAGTGTGGATAAGTGGCTCGCCGTAGCGTCTTTGAAGCCACGAGCGAAGGCAAGCCATTTATCCACACGGCCGACGGATGGCGCGGATTTTTCTTCACAGCCGGAGCCATTCTCGCAGGATCATGGCGAGGCGTGAGGCCGGTCGGATGTTGAAGTGCCACGCGCATTCCTTAAGGGAGAGGTGGAAGTTATGCATTGGGACGTCGTTGAACCGGCGGAGATGCCGCTTGGTCTGGTTCCAGAAGTTCTCGATCCCGTTGATGTCCGCCGTTTCGCACGAACGCCTGCTTGTGGTTGACGCGCCGGCGCCGGGAGCCCGAGACGTCGAGGACGTCATAGGCTGAGAAACTGTCTGTAAAGACGATAGAATCTGGCTTGATCCGCTGCTGAATGATCGGCATCAGCGTGCTGCGGCCGGCGTTGGGGATGCCGACCGCATGGACCTTGCCTCCGCGCTCGAGAAGCCCGAACACCGGAACCTTCCCACTAACCTACGTCGACATCGACTCCTGCTCCATCAAATCCCTGCCAACCTCACTGCGATAGTCCGCCTGTCGCTGCCGTGCCGCGGCGTCGAGGGACAGCACGGTCCGCAGGTGGCGGTGCATGCGGCCGATTTCACGGAGCTGGCGTTTACCGTGGGCCGCCGCGCTGACGCTGGCGGGGTGGCGGCGGTGGGCGTTGAGGGGGGTCGCGATGTAGCCGACCGCCGCGCCATCCTGCGACAAGGCTTCGACGTAGAGCCGCCAGTCGCCGGCGATGCGGAACTGATCGAGGTCGGCGGCGCAGCGGTTGAGCGCCGCCAGCAGCGCGGCGCGGCGCCACAGCACGGCGGAGGCGTTGAGGATGAGATTGCGCTCGGCGAGGCAGCGGCGGACGAAATCCGGACCGGCGAACACCCCGTCGCGAAGCAGCGCCTCGGCGCCGGCGGCGATGCAGTAGTCGCGGGAGTCTGGCCAAAGCAAGCTGCCGCTGGCATCGATCGCCCGGCTGTCGCAGAAGGCCAGCACGGTTTCCGGCTGCGCCTGCATGACGCCGAGCAGGGCTGCCAGCAGCTCGGGGTCGGCGACGTCATCGGCCTCGGCGATCCACAGGAACTCGCCCTTCGCCGCCTCGGCCGCGCGCCGCCATTGGTGGAACACCGATCCGGAGTTGGTTTCGGCGGTCTGGATGCACAGCTCCCGCCGCCATTCCTTGGCCACCGCGGCTGCCACCGGGACGCTGTCATCGGTCGAGGCGTCGTCGAGCAGGAGTACTTCGCGCACCGGGACCGTCTGGCTGAAGATCGAGGCGAGGCGGGACGGGAGAAAACGGCCGTAGTTGTAGCTCGGCACCACCACCGAGACGTCGGCCAGTGCGGGTTGGGCGAGATGGAGCAGCCGCTCGGCGTAGTCGGCGAAGGAAAAGGCGGCGCCGGCGCGGGCGGCGAGGCGGGCGCGGCCGCCGGGGATGCCACGCGCCGCGAAGCGGAGCAGCGCGTCCGCCATCGCGTCGGTATCGGCGATCGGCACGTTGGTGCCGCCGCCGAACGCGGCCAGCAGGTCCGGGATGCCGCCGGTGCCGGCGAAGGCGACCACGGGCAGCCCGGCCGAGAGCGCCTCGAGCGCCACGCTGGGGTAGGGGTCCTCCCGCGAGGTGAGGGCGAAGGCATCGGCGGCGGTGAGCCAGGGTTCGATCTCCGTCTGGTGGCCGGGCAGGCAGAAGCTGCCGGTTGCCTCGGCGGTGGCGATTTCGCGGGTGAGATAGGCGCGCATGGCGGGTTCGATCGCGCCGAGCCAGCAGAACAGCACGGTCTCGCGCCGCCGGCGGGCGGCCTGCCAGGCCTGGAGGAACAGGTCGAACCCCTTGCGCAGGTCGGCATAGCCGATGCCGACCACCATGGCGGTGTCACCATCGATCCCGAGGTGCCGGCGCATCTGGCGCCGGGTGGCGGGCGCGTAGGTGATCCGGCGATAGCAGCCCTGGGGCAGCACCCGCACATCCACGGGATTGACCGAGGTGGCGGCGAGGAAGCGGTCGCGCACATGGGCGGCGGCGAAGACCACCGCGCTTGCGGCCCCGGCCCCGGCCCGGGCCCCGGTGAGCAGCGCCTTCTCGGCCAGCAAGGCGGGGAGTTCGTGGATCAGCAGCACCGCATCGATCCCCGCCGCGCGCAGGATTGGGATCACCCATGCGGAGGCGGCGGAATTGACGATCGCCGCGCTGAAGCCGCGCCCGGCCCAGGTGCTCGCCAGCTGGGCCAGATGCGCCGCAGTGCGCTCCGCCTCGGCCAGCACCTTGCCCCGCGCGATGGCGGCATAGTCCGGGGCGAGATCGCCACCATCGAGCAGCAGATACTCGGCATCGACGCCATGGGCCCGGCGCAGCTTGCCAAGCAGATGCAGCAGCAAGTGCTGCGCCCCGGCGGCGAAGGCGTCATGGCCGACCAGCAGCAGCTTGCCCTCCCGCCGCCGCTCGGCGAGGCGGGTCACCGCGCGGGCGGTGGCGTTGAGGTAGGCGGCGCCGAAATGCTGGTCGGGTTCGAGATAGGCGCCCTCGGCCCATTCGTTCCATGCATTGATGCAGACCAGCGGCCGGCCGAGCGGGGCGGCTTGGGCGGCGCGGGCGACCAGCTCGCCGAGCCATGCCTGGTATTTGGCCGGCGTCGAACCGCGCAGCACCAGGCCGGCGCCTTGGCGGCGGGCATCATTGTCCCAGCTCGGCACCGCGGTGCGGATCAGCGGGAACGCCGTCGGCGGCGCCGCCAGCGATGCGGCGGCGATGTCGTCGTAGTCGTAGACATGGGCGGTCAGTTTGGGGTCGAACAGGCGCACGGACGCGTTGCGCCGTTCCAGCTCCTTGGCGAGCTTGTGGGGCGGGAACTCCACCGCGGCATCGAAGCCGAATTCACGGGGATCGAGCGCGTCGAAACTCTGCGCCATCACCAGCAGGGGCGTCTCGGCGTGGCGGTCCTGGAACAGCGCCCGCCAGCGCGCCAGCGTCGCTGGCGTGTCGGGGATATCGGCGGCGCGGTAGATCATCAGCAGCGGGCGGCCATCGACGCGGATGTAGCGGGGGTCGCGGAAATGACGGGCGAAGCAGTCGACCAGCGCGGCGTCGTCGGCGACGTCGTAGTCCTGGCTGATCAGCACTTCGTGGTCCGAGCCGTCCCAGCGGCGGGTCCAGTTCTCGTTGGCCCACATCAGGCAGAAGGGGAAGTCGATCCCGGGGTCGGCGAGCCAGGCCTCGACCGGGGCTTCCAGCAGGCGTCGGCCATTGAACCAGTAGAAATAATGCACGAACCCGGCCAGCCCGGCGGCACGCGCCATCGCCGCCTGACGGCGCATGGTGGCGCGGCCCTCCGCGGTGTCACCGAGCCGGTAGTGCCCGACATCGCGCGGGATGCGCGGCTGGTAGTGCCCGGCAAAGCGCGGCAGCGCGCGGCCGAGCGCGGTCCATTCGGTGAAGCCGGTGCCCCACCACCGGTCATTCTCCGGTACCGGGTGGAACTGCGGCAAGTAGAAGGCGAGCACGTCGGCATGGCGGCGGGCGCTGTCGGGCAGGGGCTCGACGGTTTCGAAGTGTGGCCCGGGGGCGCTGAACCGGCGCACCTCCTCGAACACATCGGCCTCCGCGGTCGGCGCCATGGTGTGCAGGCGGATCGCGTGGCGGTGGCGGCGGAAATGCAGCAGCGGGTTTTCCGTGGTCGCTGGCTCGAGGTAGCGATGGATGTAGTACTGGGTATCGAAGGTCGCGGAGGGGTTGCGGCCCTCCTGGAAGCCGTAGAGCAGATAATGCTCGCAGGGATCGACCCCCGCGGCGGCGATGTCGGGGTATTGCGTGAGGTAGTGGGCGGGATCGAACTCCGGCAGCGGGGACACGCTGCCGTCGCGGCAGCGCAGCAGGAAATGTGCGAGCAGGGTGTGTTCGGGGTCTGCGGTGTGCTGGCCGCGATACCAGTCGAGGTCGAAGAACTCGCTGGGCGCGCGGCCCTCAGCCTCGCCGGCGGAGATGTAGTGCAGCAGCGGATTGACCCCGGCGCGCGACACGTCGGGGTTGCGGGCACGGTACCACAGCGGGTCGAAATAGAAGTTCGGGCGTCGCCCCTCGACCCAGCCTTGGGCGATGAAATGGGTGGCGGGGTCGATCCCGTGCGCGGCGACGCCGGGGTAGGCGCGGAGATACCAGCCGGCATCGAACAGATCCGAGGCGGCGAGCATGGCGATGTCGCTGGCGAGATTTCCGCCGAGCGCCTCGCTGACCGCCCAGGCCTCACTGCCGGCCCACAGGCGGCTGGGCTGGATGTCGTTCATGATGTTGCGGCGAACGGCGAAGCGGAGCGCGTCATGCGAGGCTCGATCGTTGAAGGCGTGCGTCATGGACAGCATCCACGACGCGGCATGGCGCGCCAGCAGAATCGGTCGTGAATCGAACGACTAGCGACGAATTAACGAATGCCGGCGAAAATCAAGCCCGAGCGTTATAGCAATAACGGAACCCGGATCACCGGACCCCTGGGTCAGGCTTTGCTGACATTCCAGAATACCGGCATCATTCCCTTCAGCGGTGTCGAGATTTTCTTCGACCAGGCGGCCGGCGGCAAATACTGGCCGAGCGGGATGACGGTGACCAGCTCAAGGCAGCGCGCCTGGATCTGCTCGCACAGGTGCTTCTGTTGCGCCGGGTCACTCGCATCCAGCCACTGTTCGCGCAGGGATTCGAGCGTCGCGTCCTCCGGCCAGCCGAACCAGGCCTTCTTGCCGTTGCCGCACACGCCGCTTGGCAGCAGCGGATCGACATACTCGGCCGCCGGGTTGCCGGCCGGGAACATCGACCAGCCGCCCTTATCGAGCGGGGCGTGGCTGGTGCGGCGCTCCACCACCGTGCCCCAATCGGTCGAGACTTCATCGACATTGAGCCCGACCTGGCGGAAGGCTTGGGCCACCACGCCGATCATCGCGTTGTAGAAGACCTGGTCGGTGGGGTGGAACAGCACCACCCGCTCGCCGTTGTAGCCGGCGGCCTTCAGCATCGCCTTGATTTCGGGGATGCTCCGGCGACGGCGCACCAGCTCCATCCCCGCCTCGTTCTCGCCGGGCGAGCCGGGCACGAACAGGCCGACCGGAGCGTTGAACAGGCTGCGGTCCTCCCCCATCGTCGCGGTCATCACCTCGACCTGGTCGATCGCCGCCAGCATGGCCTGGCGCACGCCGAGATTGGCAGTCGGCCCCTGCTCCCAGTTCGGCCGCAGCACGCCGTAATAGCCGGTGCGGTCCAGCACGCCGACGGTGACGCCGGGGCTTTTGCGCAGCATCGGCAGGAGGTCCGGCAGCGGCGTTTCCACCCAGTCGACCTCACCGGTGACAAGCGCATTGGCCGCCGTCGCGGCGTCGGGGATGACGTGCCACTCCACGCGGTCAACCATCGCGCGCAGACCGCCCGCGCTGTAATCGGCCGCTTCATCGCGCGGGACGTAACCGGTATGGCGGGCGAACACGGCGCGGCTGCCGGAGACGTACTCCTTCGCCTCGAAGCGGAACGGGCCGCTGCCCACCACCTCGGTGATCGCTTTGAACGGGTCGGTCTTGGCGATGCGCTCCGGCATGATCACCGGGGTCGGTTGGGTCTTCGACAGGGCGGCGGGCAGGCTGCCGAAGGGCTTCTTGAGCCGGAAGACCATGCTGCGGTCGTCCTTGACCTCGAGCGCGTCAAGCCGGTCCGCGATGCTTTGGCCGGCGGGATCGCGCTTCATCCAGCGGGTGAGCGAGGCGACGCAATCCCGCGCCAGCACGCGCTCACCGTCATGGAACGTGAGACCGTCGCGCAGCGTCAGCGTCCAGCGCCGGCCGCCATCCTCGACCAGGGCGCCGGCGATCATCTGCGGCTTTGGTTCGAGCTGGGCGTTGCGGCCATAGAGGGTCTCGAACACCATGGCCGCCGCGTTGCGCGTCACTGTGGCCGTGGTCCAGACCGCGTCCATGGTGACCAGATTGCCCTGCGGCACGAAAACGAGCGGCGCGGCGGCGCGTGCTAAATGCGGGCGCGTCAAGGCGACGGCACCGGTGGCGGCAATGAATGAGCGACGTTTCATCCTGGCATTCCCTTGGGCGGTGAGGTGGCCCTTATTGGCGCTGAGTATAGCGCGAGTAGGAAGGAAGCGGTTCTTTTTTGAAAAAAAAGAACCAAAAAACTTTCATTCGTTTGGCATCGTGCTTGCCGCGGAGGGCGCACAGCAAGCGGATAGAAAGTTTTTGCCTCTTTTTTTCAAAAAGAAGCGCTTTCTTCCTTACAACATCGCGAGCGATTGCTTGCGCCGCGGCGGCGGG
>CAIYPH010000447.1 GCA_903928045.1 uncultured Rhodospirillales bacterium | reverse complement strand
GACCTCGCTCAGAAGGCGCTGCCGCAGGGCGGGGAGCGCGGATGTGGTGAAGTGGTTCATCGCCTCGGTGGCGCGCGAGACCGGGCTGTCGTGCAGGAATTCAACCGTCCATTGGGCGAGCAGGAGGTCGATCGCCTCGGCCTTCGAGGTGGCCAGCGGAGTGGCGGGCGGCGCTTCGGACACGGGTGCGGCTTCAGGCGCCGGCTCAGTCGCGGCGGGGATGACGCTCTCGGACATTGGGGGCTCCTAGTTCAGGACGGGGCAGAGGATGCTGATCGGGACGACGGCGATTGCCTGTCCGTCGAGGTCGCCCGGGTGAACGTCGATCTTCCCCTCGATCCAGGCGTGGACGACGGCGCCGCCCAGGGTCTGGGCACGCGAGGGCGCGCCGGCGGCGGGTTTGAGGAGGGCTTCGACCGCATCGAGCAGATCGGCCAGGGCGGCGCCGGGGACCGCCATGCTGTCCTTGCCGGCATTGCTGTAGAGCCAGGCCTCGCATTCCATGACCACCTTCGGCGGCAGGCCGGTGCCGCGGGGGGCGTAGTGATCGCCGACATGGCGAACGAAGATCGCCGGCTGGCTGTCCACCTTGGTCCAGGGGATCAGGCGGCGGCCGGAGGTATTGAACGCATTGGTGCTGGTGAGCAGGGCCAGCAGGGCGTCGACGATGCTGTTGCGGCTCATGGCGCGGCCTCCGCCACCGCGGCATCGAGGGCGGCGCGCATTTCGGTGATGGCGTCGTCGTGCAAGGCCTGGATGGGGCCGCGCAGGAAGCGCCTGGCGGTGATGCTCGGCGTGCGGGTGAAGGACGGGACGTTGACCATGATCGGCGCGATGGCGCGGGACCAGAGATGGTCGAGCTTGGCGGTATGGGCACTGACGGTGATCGACGCGCCGCGCGAGCCGTATTCGAGGGCGGCGGCCTTGCGGGCCTGGGCGGGCGTCGTCGTCCGCACGCCCACGACCGCGGCGATGCGGTCGCCGTGGTCATAGACCCGGCCACCGGTGAGGCTCTTGAGTTCGCCCGACTTCTCCGGCTCCTCGGCGAGCACGGCGGCCTCCAGGCGTCGTTCCAGGCTCTGGAGGGTGGCCAGGAGCCGGTCATGCGCCATCGACGGGAACCGCTCGAACCGCAGCACAGCCCTGGTGTCGCCAACGATATCAACGCCGAAGCTGTCGGTCATGCCGTCACCGGCACGCGGTAATTGTCGAGCTGGTCGGCCAGCTCCTTGGTGAAGGCGCCGACCGTGTTGGGCATGCCGCCGATCCAATAGGTCTGCTCGCCGATGCCGGGCTGGATTTGCGACTTGAGCAGCGGATCGCGCCCGCGGCCGGCAAAGCGCAGGGTGACAGCTTTCAGGGTCACCTCGACCACGTCGGCCGGGATGGTGCTGAAGCCGCCCTGATAGATGACCGTGGTGGGCAACGCCTCCCACGTCATGGGGAACCCGGTCAGGGGGCTGAGCCGGATCAGCTGCCCGCGCCTGCCATCGATGCGGTAGTCGGTATCCTGCACCAGCACCGTGGTGGTGCCCGCAGCGTTTGCCACCACCACCAACGTGCCGAACGTGATCGCAGTTCCAGCCGCCACGACGCCCGTGATCGGCACGGAGAGGGTCACGCTGCTGGCGCCGACGGCCGCGACAACGGCGCCGACCGGGATGTTGGTGCCCGCGGCTGGCTGCCCGATCGCGACGCCCGTGGTTGCCGGGAACGGCAGCACTGCGCCTGAGGCCGTGGAGGCGGAGGTGGCGATCGTCGTGGACCCCGCCGCCACCGGATAGCCGCTCACCTGCAACGGGCTGACGCCGCCGGGCACCTGGGAGGGATAGGCGTCACGATCGGGGAGGCAAACATCCTGCACCGTCTCGAGTTGGAACACGCGGTTGCAGTAGTTTCCCACCGCGATGCTGGCTTGG
>CAIYPH010000446.1 GCA_903928045.1 uncultured Rhodospirillales bacterium | reverse complement strand
GGCTGGCGTAGAACCATCGAAGCCCTCCCGAAAGCGCCCGCACCCAACCTATGGATCATGGCAGCTGCCGGATTGGGACCGTATCAACAAGCAACACAATAAGAGCGAAGTTTTTTGCTCCTTTTTTTCCAAAAAAGGAGTGCTTCCTTCCGCCTTGTTCATGGCGGAACCGCTTGCGCGTGCAGTCCTGATATGCAAATGAGCGCCCCATTACCAAAATATGCAGGGAGACGCCCGGGGTGCCCGACACCATCCTGGCTACGACAGGGCTGACGAAAGAGTTCCGCGGGTTTGTTGCCGTCAATGACGTCAGCCTCACCGTGCGGACCGGCACGATTCACGCCCTGATCGGCCCCAACGGGGCCGGCAAGACGACGTGCTTCAACCTGTTGACCAAGTTTCTGCCGCCGACGCGCGGGCGGATCACCTTCAAGGGGCAGGATATCACCGGGATGAAGCCGGCCGATGTGGCGCGCCTCGGCCTGGTGCGCTCCTTCCAGATCTCGGCGGTGTTCGCCCATCTCACCGCGCTGGTGAACGTGCGCCTCGCTTTGCAGCGCGCCCGCGGCGGCAGCTTCGATTTCTGGCGCTCGGAGGAGGTGCTGCACGTCTATGACGCGCGCGCCCGCCAGTTGCTGGAGGATGTCGGCCTCAGCGAATACGCCGATACCCCGGCCGTCGAGCTGTCCTACGGCCGCAAGCGCGCGCTCGAAATCGCCACCACGCTGGCGCTGGAACCCGAGATGCTGCTGCTCGACGAGCCCACCGCGGGGATGGCGCATGAGGATGTCGATCGCATCGTCCAGCTGATCCGCCGCATCCGCGCCGGGCGCACCATCCTGATGGTGGAGCACAACCTCTCCGTGGTGGAGGGCCTGTGCGACACCATCACCGTGCTGGCCCGCGGCCAGGTGCTGGCCGAGGGCGATTACGCCGAGGTCTCCCGCAACAAGGACGTGGTGGCCGCCTATCTGGGGACAGCTGATGCTTGAAGTAAGGGGCCTCAACGCTTGGTACGGCGAAAGCCACATCCTGCACGGCGTCGATTTCGACGTGCGGGAGGGCGAGGTGGTGACGCTGCTGGGCCGCAACGGCGCCGGCAAGACCACCACCATGAAGTCCATCATGGGCCTCGTCCCCCGCCGCGAGGGCAAAATCGCCTTCAAGGGCCAGGAGACGGTGAACCTCCGCTCGGACATGATCGCGCGCGCCGGCATCGCGCTGTGCCCGGAGGAGCGCGGGATTTTTGCCTCCCTCAGCGTCACCGAGAACCTCATGCTGCCCCCGGTGATCGCGCCGGGCGGGCTCGATGTCGCGACCATCCATGCGCTGTTCCCCAACCTCAAGGAACGCGCCAACAGCCAGGGCACCAAGCTCTCGGGCGGCGAGCAGCAGATGCTGGCGATCGCCCGCATCCTGCGCACCGGCGCCAAGCTGCTGCTGCTCGATGAGCCGACCGAGGGGCTCGCCCCGGTCATCGTCCAGCAGATCGGCCGCACCATCCGCGAGATCAAGCAGCGCGGCTACACGGTGCTGCTGGTGGAGCAGAACTTCCGCTTCGCCGCCACGGTGGCGGACCGTCACTACGTGATGGAGCATGGCCGCGTGGTGGACATGATCCCCAACAGCGAATTGTCCGCCAACATGGACAAGCTGCACGACTATCTCGGCGTCTGACCCCACAAAAGAGCCGGCAAAGCCGGCCGCACCCTGAGGAGACCGACGATGAAGCTTTCCCGCCGCAGCCTGATCGGAACCGCCGCCGCCGCCACCCTGCCCACCGCCGCCCGCGCCCAGTCCGCGACCATCAAGATCGGCGTGCTGACCGACCTCTCCGGCCCCTACCAGGACCTCGCCGGCAACGTCGCCGTCGCCGCGGCGCAGATGGCGGTGGATGAATTCGCCTCCAAGGGCTTCAAGGTCGAGGTCGTCAGCGCCGACCACCAGAACAAGCCCGATATCGGCGCCGCCATCGCGCGGCAGTGGTGCGACCAGGGCGGCGTCGATCTCATCACCGAGGTCGCCAATTCCGGCGTATCGCTGGCGGTCGCCGGCGTCGCCAAGGAGAAGAACAAGCCCTATCTCCCCTGCGGCCCCGCCACGTCCGACCTCACCGGCACCGCCTGCACGCCCAACACCATCCATTGGGTCTACGACACCTACATGCTCGCCCGCTCCACCGGCGGCGCCATGGCCAAGGCGGGCGGCGACACCTGGTTCTTCATCACCGCCGACTACGCCTTCGGCCACGCGCTGACGCGCGACACCACCGGCTTCATCACCGCCGCCGGCGGCAAGGTGCTGGGCGGCGTCGCCACCCCCTTCCCCGGCACCACCGATTTCTCCTCCTTCCTGCTCCAGGCCCAGGCCAGCGGCGCCAAGGTGATTGGCCTGGCCAACGCCGGGGCCGATACCGTCAATTGCATCAAGCAGGCCAAGGAATTCGGCATCAAGCAGAAGCTCGGCGGCCTGCTGGTCTTCCTCACCGACGTGCACGCCCTCGGCCTCGAAACCAGCCAGGGCCTGCTGCTCACCGAGAGCTTCTACTGGGACCTCAACGCCGGCACCCGCGCCTTCTCCGAGCGGCTCAAGCCGCGCGCGCCGACCAAGCGCCCCACCATGGTGCAGGCCGGCACCTATTCGGCGGTGCTGCACTACCTCAAGACCGCCAGCGCCATGGGCGCCGCCGAGGCCAAGAAGGACGGCATCGCCACCATCAACCACATGAAGGCGATGCCCACCGAGGATGATTGCTTCGGCAAAGGCACCATCCGCGCCGATGGCCGCAAGCTGCATCCGTCCTATCTCTTTGAGGTGAAGAAGCCCTCCGAGAGCAAGTACGCCTGGGACTACTACAAGCCGATCGCCACCACCCCCGCCGAGGAGGCCTTCCGCCCGTTGGCGCAGGGGGGGTGTTCGTTTATCAAGACGTGAAGACAAGGGAGGGAGGAAGCAGTTCTTTTTCGGAAAAAAGAACCAAAAGACTTTTATCCGTTGGCCACCGTGTCTCCCCGGGACGCAGCCAACCAGACGGATAGAAAGTTTTTGCTTCTTTTTTCAAAAAGCAGCGCTTCCTTCCTGCCCCCCTACCCCGAACCAACCGGAGACCCCGCCCATGACCCTATCCCGCCGCACCCTCCTTGCCGCCTCCGCCAGCGTGCCCCTGCTCGGCACCCGCGCCCGCGCGCAGGGCGCCAGCATCAAGATCGGCGTGCTGAACGACCAGTCCGGCCCCTATCGCGACACCGGCGGCCTCTCCTCGGTGGCCGGCGTGCAGATGGCGGTGGACGAGTTCGCCTCCAAGGGCTTCAAGGTCGAGGTCATCAGCGCCGACCACCAGAGCAAGCCCGATCTCGGCGCCCAGATCGCCCGCCAGTGGTATGACCGCGACGGCGTGGACGTCATCCTCGACGTGCCGACCTCCTCGGTCGGCCTCGCGGTGGCCGGCGTGGCCAAGGAGAAGAACAAGCTCCACCTCAACATCGGCTCCGCCACCGCCGAGCTCACCAACGGCGCCTGCGCGCCGAGCGTGATCCACTACATCTACGACACCTACATGCTGGCGAAGTCCACGGGCGGCGCCACCGTGAAGGCGGGCGGCGACACCTGGTTCTTCATCACCGCCGACTACGCCTTCGGCAAGCAGCTCCAGTCCGACACCACGGCGATGGTGCAGGCCTCGGGCGGCAAGGTGCTCGGCTCGGTGGCCTATCCCTTCCCCGGCACGACCGACTACTCCTCCTTCCTGCTCCAGGCGCAGGCGAGCGGCGCCAAGGTGCTCGGCCTCGCGAACGCCGGCGGTGACACGGTGAACTCCGTGAAGCAGGCGGCCGAATTCGGCATCACCATGCGCATCGCCACCATGCTGATGTTCATCACCGACGTGCATGCGCTCGGGCTCGACATCGCCAAGGGGCTGACGCTGACCGAGAGCTTCTACTGGGACATGAACGACAAGACGCGCGCCTTCACCAAGCGCTTCCTGCCGCGCTCGCCCAATAACTACCCGAACATGATCCATGCCGGGAACTACTCCTCGGTGCTGCACTTCCTCAAGGCGGTCAACGACATGGGCGTGCCGGCCGCCAAGGTCAGCGGCAGCGCGATCGCAGATCGCATGAAGGCGATGCCGGTGGTGGATGACTGCTTCCAGGGCAGCATCCGCAAGGACGGCCGCGGCATGTTCCCCGCCTATCTGTTCCAGGTGAAGAAGCCCTCCGAGAGCAAGGGCAAGTGGGACTACTACAACCTGCTCCAGACCACCTCGGGCGAGGACGTCTACAAGCCGCTCGCCCAGAGCACCTGCGCTTTCATCAAGGCCTGAGGACTCCGGCAGCCCCCATGTTCATGATTTTCGGCTACCCGGCGCCCCTGATGTTCGGCCAGCTTCTGCTGGGCCTGATCAACGGCGCCTTCTACGCGCTCCTCTCGCTGGGCCTCGCCGTGATTTTCGGCATGCTCAACATCGTGAACTTCGCCCATGGGGCGTTGTTCATGCTGGGCGCGTTCGTGGCCTGGGGGCTGCTGAACTTCCTCGGCGTCAACTACTGGTTCGCGCTGCTGCTGGCGCCGCTGATTGTCGGCGTCTTCGGCGTGTTGCTGGAGAAGACGCTGATCGCGCGGCTCTACAAGCTCGACCATCTCTATGGCCTGCTGCTGACCTTCGGGCTGGCGCTGATCATCGAGGGGCTGGCGCGCAACGAGTTCGGCTCCTCGGGCGTGCCCTACCCGATCCCGGCGCTGTTGCAGGGGG
>CAIYPH010000445.1 GCA_903928045.1 uncultured Rhodospirillales bacterium | reverse complement strand
CCTGGCAAGCCACCGCCCAAACGCCACTTTGTCCATACCTGAGATGTTCCCCTGACGCCGGGGAGTAGAATCGCAGATCTCAACAGATGACGCAATAAGAGCGAAAAACTTTTATCCAACTGGTCTGTACCGCTCCCCACTCTCCGCGGGGAGTACGCCAACGGCATGGAAGCGATCAGAACGTTTTTTTTGGTTCTTTTTGTTCACAAAAAGAACACCCTACCCTTCCTACCCCTCCCCAAACGGATCATCCACCGACAAAGCCGGTGTCGTGAACCAGTGCGCCCCGTCCTCGGCCATATAGATATGGTCCTCCAGCCGCACGCCGAATTCGCCGTAGATGCAGATGGTCGGCTCGTTGGAGAAGCACATGCCGGGCGCCAGTGGCGTCATGTCGCCCTGCACGATGTAGGGCTCCTCATGCACGTCGAGCCCCAGGCCGTGGCCGGTGCGGTGCGGCAGCCCGGGGAGGCCGTAATCCCGCGCGAATCCGGCGCCCTCGATCACCCGGCGCGCCGCGGCATCGAGGGACTCGCAGGGCGCCCCAAGCTTCGCCGCCTCGAACACCGCGAGCGTGGCCGCCTTCTCGACGTTCCACACCTCGCGCTGGCGCGCGGTGGGTTCGCCGAACACATAGCTGCGCGTCACGTCGGACTGGTAGCCGTGCATGGTGGCGCCGATATCGACCAGCACCATGTCGCCGTCCTTCAGGGTCTGCGGGTAGGGCACCCCGTGCGGATAGGCGGTGGGCTCGCCGAACAGCACGATGGAGAAGGACATCGCGCCGTCGAACCCCAGCGCGGCATGGGCGCGCGCGACGAAATCCGCGGTTTCGGTGGTGGTGATGCCGGCGTAGAGGATGCGCGCGGTGGCCTTGTGCACCTCCAGCGTCTGCTCCATCGCGTGCTTGATCAGTGCGATCTCATTGGCCGATTTGCGCATCCGGCAGGCGGCGATCAGCGGGCCGGCGTTCTCGAAGCTGTAGGCGTTGCCGGAGCGGCGCAGGCCGTCGAAGGTGAAGAACGGCGTCGCCGGGTCGATCGCGATGGTGCCGCTGCGATAGCCGAGCCCGGCGATGGTGTCGGTGATCAGCGCGGTGGGGGACTGGTGCTCGTGCCAGCAGCGCACTTCGCCATCCAGCACCAGCATGGTGCGCAGCTTGGCCTCCTCGAAGGCGGGCGAGATGTAGATCGGCGGCCCCTCGGCCGGGATCAGCACGCCGTGCAGCCGCTCGGAGCCGCGCAGGCGCAGGCCGGTGAAGTAGAAGGTGCTGGTGGAGGCATCGAGGTGCAGCGCCTGGATATTGGCGGCGCGCATGCCGGCCTGGAGCTGGGCGATGCGGGCGCGCAGCTCTTCCGGCCCGATCGGCGGGGGGCTCGGGATGCGGGCGGCGGCGAGGCGGGCGAGTTCGGCTTCCATAGTGGAGCCGCCGACACCGATGGTCATGCGGGTTTGTCCTTGGCGGTTGAGCGTTCGAGGAAACGGGTGAGCTGGGGCAGGCGGCGCATCGCCCAGAAGGTGCAGCCGGCGGCGATGCAACTGCCGAAGACGACGGGGGCCTGCAATCCCGCCACCTCCGTCAGTGCGCCGTAGAGCAGGGCGCCGATCGCCGGCGCGGCGCGGGTGATCATGCCCCACAGGCTCAGCACCCGGCCGAGAATGTGGGACGGCGTGCCGGATTGCAGCAGCGTCTGGGCGGAAATCCCGTGCATCGTGCCGGCCGCGCCGACCACCACCGCGCAGACCACGGCGAAGGGGAAGGAATGGGTCGCCACCATCAGCCCGGTGGAGCCGGCCATGGCCAGCCCCGCGAGAATCGCGTAGCGGGCCAGGCCCTGCAACCGTCCGCGCGCGGCGATATAGAGCCCGCCGACCATGGCCGAGAGCCCCATGGTGGTCGCCATCGTCGCCAACCCCTCCGGCCCCTTGCCCCACAGGCCGGCCACATAGGGCGACAGCATCTCCGGCACGCTGCGGGTGAGTATGCCCACCGCGGCGGCGTAGAGGAACAGCGGCCCCATGCCCGGGTGGCGGGCGACGTAGCGGATGCCGTCCAGCGCCTCGCGCAGCACCGAACGCCCGGTCGGTGGATGGCCGCGCCTGGTCGCGGGGTCGAGCTTCAGCGACGGCATGGTCATCGAGGCGATGAGATAGCCGATGCAGTTGACCACCATGCCGGGCACCACGCCGCCCCAGGCCACCAGCAACCCGCCGATCCCCGGGCCGACGGAGCGGGCGATGTTATAGGTGAGCGAATTGAGCGCCACCGCCCCCGGCAGGTCCGCCCGGCTCACCATCCCCGGCACCAGGCTCTGCCGGGCGGGCTGTGCGAAGGACTGCGAAATCCCGAGCAGCACCTGGAGGATCGCCATGTATTCGACGCGGATCGTCCCGGTCAGCACCAGCACGATGAGGGTGGCGGCATGGGCGGCGGTGATCAACTGGGTGGCGATGGTCAGCCGCAATCGGTCCATCCGGTCCGAGAGCGCGCCGGCGAAGGGCGAGATGAACACCGAAGGCCCGAGATTGCAGAAGGCGAGAATGCCGACCCATAGCGCGGAATGCGTCAAGGTCCAGGCCAGCCAGTCGGTCGCGATCTGCTGCACCCACAACCCGGTCCAGGAAAGCGCGCTGCATCCGTAGAAAATCTGCGTGTTCCGCTGCGACAGAACGCTGCGGATCGCCGCGAGGCTAGCCACGGTGTGGCACGATCACTGCGGCGCCGCCGGCTGCGCGTTCACCCGGCGCATGCAGGAGTCGAGCAATTGCGAGCGCACGTAGCGGGCCTGCAAATCGGCGGTCGGGTCGCTCGCCGTAGTGCCGCCGAAGGGGGTGTCGCGCTGGCTCGAAACGTAGAGATCGGCGCGATAGACGTCGCCGGGATTGGCACGCGCGAAGGCTTCATCGGCGCGCTGACGGCAGGCCGCCTGCTGCGCCGCGGTGGCGCGGGTGGCCCGGTCCGGCGCGGCGCATCCGGTCAGCAGCAGACCGGCGACGACGATGGAGGCGAGGAAAGCAGGGGGGGTCATGCCGGGGCTCCGAGCAGAGTCTGGGTTGCGAGGCGAGCGCGGAGGCGGTCGGGATCGAACAGCGCATCGCGGGTCAGGGTGGCGTGAGCGGCGGCGGCAAGCAAGACGGGCGCAATATCGGCGCCGTCGCGGCGCAGGGTGACGAAGGGTGCGGTCCACGGCGTGGCCTCCCGCCCGGCGCCGGCGAGCAGCGCCACCAAGGCGAGCAGGCGCAGGCAGAGCGACATGCCATAGGCCGTGGCGATCGGGGCAACCAGATCGGCCGCCTCGGCCCAGCAGGCGGCGTCAGGGTCGGCAAGCGCGAGGTCGGTGGTGCTGCCATCCTCACGCATAAAGCGGAACAGCCGCAGCCGGCCCCAGCGCTCCGCCAGCGCCGCGGCGCGCGCCCGCTGCCAGGCGGCATCGAGGTCGCGCGGGCGCACTGCCGGCAGCGCCTCGGGCGGCAGCGCGACCCGGTAGGTCAGCGTGCCGTCGGTGGCGAGGGCAACCTCGATGGATCTCGCGGGCGGGGTGGTCTCCATGGGGTGCAGGATGAACCCGTGTCGGCCGGGACACCAGCGGTTTGCCCGCAGGCCCGCCGTGATGCCAAAGCGACTCGGGGGCTACTCGGCGGCGAGCCGGGCCTTGCCGCCGAGACTATCGAGATGCCGCAACTCGGCGTAGATCGAAGCCGTGCGGGTACTGGGCTCCAGGAGCGCCCATTGCTCGGCGGTATAGCGGCCCTGCGCGCGGGCGACCGCGATATCGAAGCGCGATAGCGGCGCATCGGGGCGTGGTGCGGCGGGCTGAATGTCGGGATGGCGTGGTTCGCTGGCCGTCGGCGCCGATTTCGCCGATTTGCGGTTGACTGGCATTTGGCCGTTCCTTGGATAGTAACGTGGCGGGAAGGCAGGGAGTCCTGATGTCTGGTTGACGAGGTGGTGGTGTGGGATCGAATGCGAGTGAAATGAGCGGCAGAAAGCAGATACCGAAACGTATGCGAGAACATTAAAACTTCTCAAGCCTTTTTTTAGGTAACGCAGACCCGCTTCCAAAGATGTGCGGAGATGGCAATGGCGAGGCAGATGCGCGCTGAGCAACAGAGCGCAACGAAAGAGAAATTGATCGCGGCGGCCTCGGAGGCGTTCGCGACCTATGGCTACACGGGGGCGAAGGTTGAACTCATCGCCGAGCGGGCGGGTTACTCGAAAGGCGCGTTCTATTCGAACTTCTCATCCAAGGAGGAGGTGGCGCTGCTGGTCCTGGAGCGGCTGCTGGCCGATGATGGATGGGGCGTAAGCGAGATCCTCCGTACGCATACGGCTGACACCGACACGTTATTCCGCCGTCTGGCGGAGGATTTTGCCGTCCGCCACGCCAATCAGCCCGTCCGCGCGCTACGGCTCGAACTGCTGATGCATGCCTGGCGGGACGCCAGGTTCCGCGTTGCGGCGGCCGAGCTGTACAAGCAGCGGCGCGCGCGATACGCGGAACTTGTCATCCTGGGGTTCAGCCTGATCGGCAAGCTCCCCGGGGATGATGCGATGGCGATCGCCGATACCCTCCTCGCGGTTGATCATGGACACTCCGCGCTCGTGCTGGCCGGCACCGAGCCGACGCGCATCGAGGAGGTGGTGCTGTTGTTGCTCCGCGGGCTGGCCTTCCGCTATCCGCCGGCGGTTTGAGCGAAATCACCCTTGCCCGATCACGAACCCCTGCGCTCATTCTTCGGCACAGCCATTGATGTAGCGGAGCGGGTGGAATGCGCGGATGGATCCTGGTGGCCGGGCTGGCGGTGATGTCGGGCTGCGGCGAAGAGCGCTCCACCTTTGTGGTGGTGGAGGCGAAAGACCCCGCCTTCACAGTCTTCACCCCCTCGCCACCCAATATGAGCGAGACACTGCTGCGCCGGATCGTCAGCGAAAGCGCGGAGCCCGGCAAGGCGCGGGTGATCCCGTGGGCGGATTTGCAAAGCGCGGCGCAGGAGGAGGCGGGCCGGGTGATCGAGCGGGCGGATTATCCGGGCACCCGCTATGGCGCCTCGATCGCATGCCTGATGCGCAAATCCCCGGGGCCGTGGGGGATCAGCTGGAACAGCGGGATCGCGTTCACCCGCAATGACTACGACTACGCGCGCAAAACCTATGAGCGGCGCGATCCGCCTGACCCACGCTCACCGATCACCCCGGCGTCCCATCTCGGCACGCTCGGCTGTCCCTGAGCAGGCTACTCGGCGGCCTGGGCGAAGGCCTGGACGAAGGGGCGCAAGCCGGGAACGCGGCGGGCCGGGAAGCAGATCGGCTCGTCGAGGCCTTCGAGAACGACATCGAGCATGGTCTCGATTCCGCGCACGCGAAGGGCTTCGGCCTCGATCAGGTCCGCCTCCGCGGTGAGGCCGGCGGCGCGGACATTCGGCACGACGGAGGCAAGGGCCTGGCTGGTGCGCATCAATGCAGCGCCCAGCCAGCGGCCGGCACGATGTCGCTCAGCTCGGGCTGGCGCTCGACATCCGGCCGGCGGATACCGCGCAGGACATTGCGTGGCGCACGGATTTCGTGCGCCATCTGGTCATCGCGGGCGCGGCGGACAAGAATGGTCTCGGCGATCAACTGGCGGCGCTGCTGGCGCAGTTCGGCGGAACGGGGGTTTGGCATGCGCAGTCTCCAACTCGCGTCGCGTCGGATGGTGGCGACGGATGAAATTTGCGCCATGCGATATCAAGGAACGGTCAAGATTTAACGACTGCATGACGCTATCCGGCGCGAGGGGGAAAACGCGATGGAGGACGAGAGGTTCGACCCGGTTGACATGATCCAGCGCCATCTGCGCCTGGCCCAGCGCATCGTGCTGTTCACCGGCGCAGGCGTTTCGACCGAATCCGGCATCCCGGATTTTCGCAGTCCGGGCGGCATATGGTCGCGCATGAAACCCATCGACTTCTCGGACTTCCTCCGCTCCGAGGAGAGCCGGCAAGAGGCATGGCGGCGCAAGTTCGCGACCGACCCGGTGATGCGGGCGGCCCGGCCGAATCGCGGCCATCTCGCGTGCGCGGCGCTGCTCGCCAGCGGGCGGGCAAGCAGCGTCATCACCCAGAACATCGATGGGCTGCACCAGGAGTCCGGCATTCCCGCCGAGCAGGTGATCGAGATTCACGGCAACGCGACCTATGCGCATTGCCTGTCCTGCAAGACACGCTACGAGCTCGACGCCATCAAGGAAGTGTTCGAGCGCGACGGCACGGCGCCGCGCTGTCGCTGGTGCGACGGGTTGGTGAAGACGGCGACGATCTCGTTCGGCCAGGCCATGCCGGTCGAGGCGATGCGGCGGGCGGAGGCGGAGGCGATGGATTGCGACTGCATGGTCGTGCTCGGCAGTTCGCTGGTGGTCTATCCGGCCGCCGGGCTGCCGATGCTGGCCAAGCGCAGCGGGGCGGATCTGCTGATCGTCAATCGCGAACCGACCGCGCTCGACGATATCGCCGACCTTGTCGTCAACGAGAGTATCGGCGACACCTTCGGGGCGGCCGTCGAGACGCTTTAGGCCCCTATATATGAGAGGAAACACAGCATGACCGAGACCAACAAGCGCCTGGAGCCCATCCCGCTGGAGGCGATGACGCCGGAGCAGCGCAAGGTGGCCGAAGCCATCATGTCCGGCCCGCGCAAGGGGCTGCGGGGGCCGTTCAACGTGTGGCTGCGTAGCCCGGAACTGGCGGACCGGTTGCAGAAGGTGGGCGAGTATCTGCGGTTCAACTCGTCGCTCGAAACCAGGCTCAACGAAATGGCGATCCTGATGACGGCGGCGCATTGGCAAAGCCCCTTCGAGTGGTACGCACACGCCCCCTTGGCGATCAAAGGCGGTTTGGCACCGGAGACCGCGGCGGCGATTGCGCGGGGCGAGCGGCCGAGCACCATGCGGGACGACGAGGCGGTGATATGGGCGTTTTGCAGCGAGTTGCGGGAGAAGCGGACGGTCAGCGATGCGACCTTCGCGGCGGCGATCGCGCTGTGGGGCGAGCGCGGGGTGGCCGATCTGATCGCGGTCAACGGCTACTACGATACGGTCTCGATGACGCTGAACGTCGGCGAGGTGCTTCCCCCCGCCGACGCGGATGTGCCGATCCGCCCGCCCGTGAAGTAGCACAGGAGAGACGCCATGATCCGCATCGCGACCGCCGGGTTCATGCACGAGTCGAATACGTTCTCGATCGTGCCGGCCAGTCTGGACAAGTTCCGCCGCACCGGGTTCCTCGATGGGCCGGCGATCCGGGCGGAATACGCGACCTCGCGCACCACCTTGGCCGGCTTCCTCGCCGCGGGGGATGAGGACCCCGAGGTGGAGGTGGTTCCCCTCTTCTATACGCGGCTCACGCCGATGGGGGCGATCACCGGGGAGGCGATGCTGACCATCATGGAGCACGCGCTGGCGGCCATCCGGGACAACGGGCCGTGGGACGCGGTCCTGCTGCCTCAGCATGGGGCGGCGGTTTCCGTGCCGTATCCGGACGCCGACGGGGAGTTCATTCGTCGGGTGCGGGAACTCGTCGGGCCCGGCGTGCCGATCGGGGTGGCGCTCGATATGCACGCCAATGTCTCGGCGCAGATGATCGAGAACGCGGATATTACCACCGTTTACCAGACCACCCCGCACATCGACGCCTATGAGCAGGCGTTGCTCTGCGCGCGGCTGATCGTGCGGATGGTGCGCGGGGAAATCCGGCCGACCACGGCGCTCGAGATGCCGCCCTTGAGCGTCAATATCCTCAACCATGGCACGTCGGACGAGCCGATGGCCGGGTTGCTTCGGCTGGCCGATGAACAGCGGCTTCGGCCTGGGGTGCTGAGCGTCAGCGTGGTGGAGGGGTAT
>CAIYPH010000444.1 GCA_903928045.1 uncultured Rhodospirillales bacterium | reverse complement strand
GCCGATCGCGTCGAGCTTCCAGCCGTTGAGCCGCCCCGCCGCGGCGCGGAAGGCATCGGCGCGGCCGGCCATCAGGGTGCGATTGCCCGCCCGCCAGTCCCGCAGCCCCTCGATCGCCCAGGTCAGCGCGGTTTGCGCCGCGCGGGGCGGGCAGATCTGCATGGTATCGAGCACCTTCAGCATCTCGGCGCGAAACTCGCCACCGGCCGCGATGGCGCCGACGCGGTGGCCGGGGATGCAGTAGGATTTCGAGAAGGAGTAGAGATGCACCAGCACGTCCGCCCAGTCGGGGTCGCTGAACAGCGTATGGGGCGGCGTGCGATCGGCGGGGAGGAAGTCGCGATAGGTCTCATCGAGGATAAGCCACAGGCCGCGCCGGCGGCACAGCGCTGCGAAAGCGGCGATCACCTCGGGCGGATAAATCGCGCCAGTGGGGTTGTTGGGGCTCACCAGGACGATGGCGCGCACGGCGGGCGTGAGCAGCGCCTCGGCCAGCGCCGGGTCCGGCACGAAGCCGTCCTCGGCGCGGCAGGGCAAAGGCAGCGTCTCGATGCCGTGCATGGTGAGCGCCATGTGGTGGTTGAAATACCAGGGCGTCGGCAGCATCACCGCCTCCCCCGGCGCGGCGGCGACGGTGGCCGCCATGGCGAAGGCGAGGTTACAGCCGGCGGTGATCGAGACCTGATCCGCGGTGACCGAAGAGCCGTAGAACCCGTTGATATCGCCCGCGAGCGCCGCGCGTAGCCCCTCATCTCCCGCGATATCGCCGTATCCGGCGGCCGCCCTCGTGCCGGCCGCGGTGGCCAGATGCTCCAGCATCGCCGGATCAGGCGGGTAGCCAGGTACCGCTTGGGTGAGGTCGATCGACGGGCCCGCGCGGCCGTCATAGCGCGCCGCCCAGACGCGGGCAGCGGGGATCGGGGGGGCGCCGGTGGCGCGAACGCGGGGAGAAATCACGGAGTGCGACATGGAGCGAGGATGCCGCCGGATCGCCGCCCCGTCCATGGTGCATCCACGCGGCTGGTTTGTGCGTAGACTGGCAATGACCCTCATTTCGCGCCGATCCATCGTCGCCGCCGGCCTCACCGCCGCCCTCGCGCGACCGGCGGCCGCAGCCTTGGCGCGGATCGATTTCGAGGTCCGGCGCAATGACAGCGTGATTGGCAGCCACTCGGTCTCCTTTGCGCGCTCAGGCGATAACCAAGTGGTTACCGTCGCGGTCGACTATCTGGTCAAGTTCGGCCCGATTACCCTGTTTCGCTATGCCCTGCGCGGCAGCGAGGCTTGGCGGGGTGATTCCCTGGCTGAGGCACGCTTTGAGACCGATGACGACGGCCGTAAGGATTTCATGCGGGCCACGTCGCGCGGCGGAGCGCTGGCCGTGGAAGGTTCGGCGTCCGGCAGCTACACGGCTCCGCCTGGCAGCATCATTGCCAGCCATTGGAATCGACGCGAAGTCGAGCGCCCGATGATCAACCCGCAGAACGGCGAACTGATGACCTTCGACGTGCGCGATGGCGGGCATGATCCCGTGCACACCCTTGGCGGCGAGACCCTCCCTGCCAAGCGCTTCACGCTCACGGGGCCGTCGACGCTCGATCTCTGGTACGAACCCTCCGGCGCCTGGGCCGGACTGCGCGCAGTCGCCCGCGATGGGTCGGTGATCACCTACCTGCGCCGCCAGGGCACGCAAGGCTGAACCACTCTTGCACCGGCCACGGCGCGGCACCTATGCCGGAGTGATGATGCAACCGGGGTAGAAGCGAACCGTCATGCCGGTATCTGGCCCGTCCGCGCTCGCCGAGGCGCTGTGCCGGCAACGTCCCGTCGCGTTGCTGTGCGCGGTCGCCGCCGCCATCGGCGCGGTCTATGACGCGACGCTGTTCAATCTCGACTTCGTGCTCGGCACCGGCTTCTGGCGCAACCCCATCGGCACCTGGCTGATGGATGCCGCCGATGCGCGGGTTAGCGTCGACATGCTGGCCCTCGTCACCAGCTACACCGCATTCGTCCACGCGCCATGGCAGTTTCCGCTCCTCCACATCCCCTCCTTCGCCCCGCCGACCGGCACCAGCGGCATCTTCCTCGATTTCCTCCCCCTCATCGCCGTTACCGGCAAGGCGATCTCCCGCCTCACCGGCGCGGTGGTCCTACCCTACGGCACCTGGATGGCGGCGAGCGTCATGCTATCGGCGATCTTTGCTACCCTCGTGGTCATCGAGGCCGGGCAGCGTCATCTGCTGGCAGCCATCACAGCGAGCCTGTTCGCCGTCTCCGCCCCGGTGATGCTCTACCGCTTCGGCCACGTCTCGCTCTGGGGCCAGTTCCCGCTGATCGCCGCCTTATGGCTCTATCTACGCGACCGCACGGCAAGCCGGCCATGGAAAGTGGCGGCGCGCTGGGCGCTGTTGCTGGCTTTCACGCTGCTGATCAACGTCTACCTCTTCGCCATGGCCGGCGCGCTCTACGGCGCCTCCTGGCTCGACCGCCTCCGCCGCGCCGCCGCCCGCTGGTGGGAGCCCGGGTTGCTGGTGCCCGTGATCGGCGCGGTCCTGCTCCTGGCCGGCTTCATCGGGCGCGGTAACTCCTCGCCGTTCAGCGGCAATTTCGGCCTCTACTCGATGAACCTGGTCTCACCGCTCTGGCCGCAGCGCAGCGCGGTGTTCCCGCATATGTGGCCGATCATCGACGCGACCGGCGGCCAATACGAAGGGTTCAACTATCTCGGCGCCGGCGGCCTGCTGCTGCTCGCCTTGGCACTTCTCCGTGATCGCGCCGCGATCGCCCGGCTCCTTCGCCGCTACGCCGCCTTCGCGACGATCGCTGCGGCACTGATGATGTTTGCCCTGTCGCAGGACATCGAGTTGTTCGGCGTCGAACTGCTCCACATTCCCGTGCCGGACTGGTTGATCAACCTGTGCAGCATCTTCCGCTCCTCCGGGCGCATGTTCTGGCCGGTCTTCTACGCCATTCTGCTCAGCGGCCTGGTGCTGGCGATGCGCCACCGTGGCAGCGTGATGCTGACCGTGCCCCTGATGGCCTGCCTGATCCAACTCGCCGACACCGAGGGGCTGCGCCGGCGCGTTGCCGTCCTCGCTCGTGCGCCTGGCGCCTCGCTGCTGGCCGAGGCAGAGTGGATCGCGCGGCTGGATCGCGCGAAGCAGTTGGTGATTTCACCGGTCTACAACTGCACCATGCCACCGGCGCATCACCTGACTATCGAGCTCAACCACTACGCAGCGCTGCGCGACCGGCCAACCAATTCGGTCTACGACGCCCGCGCCAAACCCGACTGTGCCGCCGGGCGACAGGCGATGGTCTCCGGCCCGTGGCGCAAGGATATGCTCTACGTGTTGCTGGACGGCGTGGTGAACGCGATTCCCGAGGGCTTCCTCCCGCCGGGTCTGCACTGCGAGCGGTTCCCCGGCGGCCGATGGTGCCTGGGCGAAGGGAGTGCGCAACCATGAAGACCTTCTCTGTCGTCATCCCCGTCTACAAGAACGAGGGCTATGTCGCGCAACTCATCGAGGCATTCGAGGCCCTCTCCGCCTCCGCCGCGGCACGGTTCAACGTGCGCATGGAATTTGTCTTCGTGGTCGACGGCAGCCCCGACCGCAGCCTCGACCTGCTGCGCTCCGCACTCCCGCAGGCCCGGTTTGCGTCGCAACTCCTTAGCCATAGCCGCAATTTCGGCTCCTTCGCCGCCATCCGCACCGGCCTGGCCGCCGGCAGCGGTGCATATTTCGGTGTCATCGCCGCCGATTTGCAGGAGCCGCCCGAATTGCTGCTCGAATTCCTCGCCCCGATGCTGTCCGGCACTGCGGACGTCGCGCTCGGACGCCGCGAGACGCGCGACGACCCAAGCGCAGCCCGGATGAACGCCAACCTGTTCTGGGCGATCTACCGCCGCTTCGTGATCCCCGAGGTGCCGCAAGGCGGGGTTGACGTGTTTGGCTGCACGCGGGACGTGCGCGACCACCTGATCTCCTTCACCGAAGCCGGTTCCTCGTTGATCGGCCAGCTATTCTGGGTCGGCTACCGCCGCCTCGAAATCCCCTACGCCCGCCGCGCCCGCACCATCGGCGTCAGCGCATGGACGTTTCGCAAGAAGCTTCGCTACATGATGGACAGCATCTTCGCCTTCACCGACCTGCCGGTGCGGGTGCTGATGCTGCTCGGCATGGCCGGTCTGCTGGTCTCGGTGCCCCTCGCGGTGATTGTGCTGGCCCTGCGGATCAGCGGCTTCATCGATGTCCCCGGCTATGCCGCCACCATGATCGCTATCATCTTCTTCGGCGCGCTCAACACACTCGGCATCGGCATCGTCGGCTCCTACGCCGCGCGAGCCTACGAAAACACAAAAATGCGCCCGCTCGCCATCGTCGAAGCCTCGATGTCGTTTCCGCCTCACGAGGACCGCCCCCATGGCAGTTGAGCCCGCCCCCCCCTTCATCCACCCCGCAGCCCTCTGCGAGTCCGCCGCGATCGGCAGCGCCACCCGCGTCTGGGCCTTCGCCCACGTGCTCCCCGGCGCTCGCATAGGCGCTGGATGCAACATCTGCGATGGCGTGTTTGTTGAAAACGATGTCCTCTTGGGTGACCGCGTGACGGTGAAATGCGGGGTCCAGCTGTGGGACGGCATCACCATCGAAGATGACGTCTTCATCGGCCCCAACGCGACCTTCACGAATGATCCGTTCCCCCGCAGCCGCCGCCCGCCGGCGGCATTCAGCCGCACCATCGTGCGCCGGGGCGCCTCGATCGGCGCCAATGCGACCATCCTGCCGGGGATCGAGATCGGCGCCGGCGCCATGGTCGGCGCCGGCAGCGTGGTCACCCGCTCGGTGCCGCCCAACGCCATCGTCTCCGGCAATCCGGCCGGCATCGTCGGCTATGCCGATCTCGCCATGTCCGACGCTCCGGAGGCGGCAACCCCAGGGGAAGACCCGATCGTCCCGCTTGGCGTCGGCGAGGCCGCCCTCTACCGCCTGCGCCGCGTCGCCGATCTGCGCGGCGATCTCGCCGTCAGCGAGTTCGATGATGAGCTGCCCTTTTCCCCCGTCCGCATGTATTCGATCTTTAACGTGCCCACCCGGGACGTGCGCGGACAATCCGCCCACCGCGCCTGCCGCCAATTCATGATCGCCATGCACGGCACCTGCCGCCTGCTGCTCGACAACGGCCAGTCCCGGCGCAACCTTTGGCTCGACCGGCCCGATACCGGCGTCTACGTGCCGGCGATGACATGGACCTCCATCAGCAATTTCTCCGCCGACTGCGTGCTGCTGGTCCTGAACTCCCACCGCTACGACGCGGCCGACTACATCCGCTCCTACGGGACGTTCCTGGAACTGGCCAAGCCGCCGATATGAAGCCGGCCGTCGCGGCCGCGCTCGCGGCGCTGTGGTACGCCGCGTTGATCGGCGGGGCGCTCATCGCGCCACCCGCGGGCGAAGAACCCGTGCTGGTATTCAACGCCATGCTGGCCCGTATGCTCCAGGGCGGTTTCGACATCGCGCCCGAGGCGATCGGCATGGAAGGCTTCCTGCACGGCGACCAGGTAATCGCCTATTTTGGCATTTTCCCCGCGTTACTCCGCCTCCCGCTGCTGGCGCTGCCCGATGGCATGGTGCTCGATGTGACACGCCTATCCATCGTCGCCGCGGCTGGCTTCGCGGTGTTCTGGCAGATTCGGGCGGTATGGCTCCTGTTGGAACGCGGTGTCCTCCCGAAGGCGCTGGCAGCGGCTCTCGGGGCTGCATTGATGTTCGGCGGGCCGCAGGTGCAGTTCCTGCGCGCGACGATGTACGAGGAAGTGCTGCAGTGGTCTGCGGCTTTCGCGGCGCTGTTCGTCTTCCAGGCGCTTGCTGGCCTCATCGAGGAGAACGTCACCCGCCGCCTGCGCTGGCTCGCGCTGGCGGCCGGATTGGCGCTGCTGACCCGGGCATCGACCGGCGCCGGCCTCATGGCGGCGCTTGTGGGGCTGATGGCGGTCCTGGCGTGGCGCGGCGCAAAGCTGCGCCAACTCGCGGCCCCGGCCGCCATCGCTGCGTCCTTCGCCGCGGCGGTGATGTCGATCAACTATGCCCGCTGGGGCAACCCCTTCACCGTGGTCGATCTCTCCGCCCATCTCATGAACGCCCGTTTCCCAGATCGTCTGGCGCGCATCGCCGCGGGCGGTGAATTCAGCCTCGCCCGGCTGCCCTACGGGCTGATGTACTATTTCGCCCCGGTCTGGCCGCTCTACTGGCCGGGCGGCGGGCTGATTTTCGCGGATTTCCAGGCCCGCCTGGTAGAGGCGGAATTGCCGCCGGCGAGTTTCCTGCTCTCCGACCCGCTGTTGCTCCTCCTCGCCGCCCGTGTCCGCACCCGGCGCGCCGCCCCGCTCGCCATTGCCGCCGGGCTCGCCTTACCCGCGCTGCTGATGCTCGGCCTCGTCTTCATGAACCACCGCTACCGCCAGGATTTCTACCCGCTAATGACTTTCGCCGCCTTCGCCGGCATCTGGCTGCGCCCCGCTGCCCTGCCCACACCGCGCACCTGCCGGCTCCTGGCGACGATCGGCATCAGCTTTTCCCATCTTTTCCTGCTGTTCTACCTCCGCGCCGGCATGGGCCCAGCGGACAGGCTCGCCGTGCAGATCTTCCTACGTCAGATCGGCCTCTAGCCGCACCCTTGCCGCCGCGCCCGTATCCCGCCAGCATGGAGAAATCGTCTTGGGGGAGGGCTGCCATGTCGCGCCGTTGGCTAAAATCGATTGCCTGTGCCGCCGTTTTGCTCGCCGCCGCCCTGCCGGCCGCCGCGCAAACCCTGCGCATCGGTCTGCGCGAGGACCCCGACCTGCTCGACCCCACGCTCGGCTCCTCCTATGTCGGCCGCATCGTGTATTCCGCGATGTGCGACAAGCTGTTCGATCTTGATACCAAGCTAAACGTCATCCCCCAACTCGCCACCGGCTACCGCTATGAAAGCCCGACCAGCCTGGTGATCACGCTGCGCGCCGGCGTCACCTTCCAGGACGGCGAGAAATTCGATGCCGAGGCGGTGAAGTACAAAATCACCCGCGACCAGACCATCAAGGGCAGCATGCGCGCGGGCGAAGTGAGCCCGATCCAGTCGGTTGAAATCATCGATCCGCTCACCGTCCGGCTCATCCTCAAGGCCCCCGCCTCGCCACTGCTGGCGATCATGACCGACCGCGCCGGCATCATGATCTCCCCCAAAGCCGCCGAGGCGGCCGGTGACAAGTTCGGCCTCAACCCGGTCTGCGCCGGCCCCTACGCCTTCGACAACCGGGTGCCGCAGGACCGCATTACCCTCAAGCGCTACCCGGGCTATTGGGAGGCCAAGGAATACCACTTCGACCAGGTGGTCTACCTGCCAATCCCCAACTCCTCCGTGCGCCTCGCGAACCTCCAGGCCGGCAGTCTCGATCTTGTGGAATACATCGTCCCGACCGATATCGCCGCGGTGGAGAAGGACGCGCGGCTGAAACTCGCGACCGCCAATTCGCTGGCCTATACCGGCATCACCTTCAACACCGGCAACAGCCCGGCCGCCAACACGATCTCCGGTCAGAGCGCCCTGGTGCGCCAGGCCTTCGAACTGGCGATCGACAAGGAGGCGCTGATCCAGGTGGTCTATAACGGCATGTTCGCCGCCGCCGCCCAGGCCAATCCGCCCTCATCGCCCATGTTCGTCCCCGACATCCGCTCCCCCGCGCGCGACGTGGCAAAGGCCCAGGCCCTGCTCAAGCAGGCCGGCGTGGCGTTGCCGGTGAAGATCGTGCTCACCGCAACCAACGGGCCGGATATCCAGCAGGCCGCCGAGGTGATCCAATCGATGACCCGCGAGGCCGGGTTCGACGTGCAGATCAAGACCATGGAATTCGCCTCCTCGCTCTCGGCCGCCTACAAGGGCGAGTTCGAGGCCTACCTGATTGGCTGGTCCGGACGATCGGACGCGGATGGCAACATGTATGCCATGCTGCGCAGCGGCGGCACGTTCAACTACGGGCATTACGGCAACCCCAGCGTCGACGCGCTGCTCGACGAGGCCCGCGTGCACACCGATGTCGCCAAGCGGCGCGAGATCTACGCCAAGGTTTGGGAGCAGGAGCGCAAGGACCTGCCGCTGGTCTATCTCTGGAACCCCAAGAACATCGTCGGCATGAAGAAGGGGCTCTCCGGGTTCCAGCAGGTGCCGGATGGGCTGATCCGCCTGCGCGGGGTGGCGCTCACCAATTGATGCCGCTCAGCCCCCCGCGGACGCGGCATGCTGGGCGAGGATGGTACTGATACCGGTGTAGGAGGACTGCAGCGCGTTTCCGATGATATCCACACCGGAGAGGACGACGGTTCCAATGATCACGGTGATCAGAGTGTATTCGAGCACGGTGAAGCCGCGCTCATCCCGCACAAACCGCCTAAATTGCCGCCAGCGTATCATCGTGAATGCTATGTCCCCGTGTTGCACCAAGCTGCCGCCGCGCCACCTGCCAGGTAACGCCTCCGAGAGTTAATGAACTCTAACGTATGTTAAGAACATGTTGACCCGCCATGGCGGGGCCACTGGGGGAACGAAAATGTCGCGTCAGATGGTCATGGTAGGCTTTCTCCAGGCGCAGAACTGCACCATCCTGCCGATGTCATGGCGCCACCCGGACTCCCGGCTCGATTTCATGTCGGCCGACTACTACCAGGAGATCGGCCGCGTGCTGGAGCGCGGCAAGTTCCATCTCGGCTTCTTCGATGACCGCCTCGCCCTGCCCGACCGGCTCGGCGGCGATCATGCGCATACCGTGGAGCACGGTATCCGTTGCGTGAAGCTCGACCCCGTGGCGGTGCTGATGGCGATGGGCATGGCGACCACCAGGCTCGGCCTCGGCGCCACCTGCTCCACCACGTATTACGAACCCTTCCACGTCGCCCGCCAATTCGCCACCGTCGATCACCTCACCGGCGGGCGGGCAGCCTGGAATGTGGTGACCTCACTGAACGAGGGCGAGGCCTATAACATGGGCCGCACCGAGGTTGTGGAGCACGATACCCGTTATGACCGCGCCGACGAGTTCATGGAGATCGTGCTCGGCCACTGGAAATCCTGGGACGAGGACGCGCTGATCCTCGATCGCGCCAGCGGCCGCTTCGGCGATGGATCGAAAGTACGACGGCTGGACTATCAGGGCAGCGTCTATGCCTCGCGCGGGCCGTTCACCGT
>CAIYPH010000443.1 GCA_903928045.1 uncultured Rhodospirillales bacterium | reverse complement strand
CCAACACCAAGAGCATGTCTCAACGCCGCAATTCAGACCTACGCATAGAATACGAGAATAGAGCCAAAACTTTTCTGAACTTCGTTGCCGTTGGCGTACACTTGCGGGATAGTTGGGAGCGGTACACACCAAAGGGACAAAAGTTTTTTGCTTCTTTTTTTCAAAAAAGAAGCGCTTCCTTTCCACCTCCCCCAAGGCAAGCGAGCCCCAAAATGCCGGACGACCTGCTGTTCATGCCCGCCGTCACCGCCGCCGCCCAGATCCGCGCGCGCAAACTCTCCCCGGTGGAATACACCGACGCCGTGCTCGCCGCCGCCGCCCGCGCCCAGCCCCGCCTCAACTGCTTCGCCACCATCATGGACGACCAGGCCCGCGCCGACGCGAAGGCCGCCGAACAGGCGGTGATGGATGGCGCCCCAATCGGCCCGCTGCATGGCGTGCCCGTCCATATCAAGGACCTCGTCAACGTCGCCGGCGTGCCCACCCGCAACGGCTCGGCGATATTCGCCGACAATCCGCCCGCCGCAGCGGATGACGTGCTGGTGGAACGCCTGCGCGCGGCCGGCGCCATCGTGATCGGCAAAACCACCACCCCCGAATTCGGCGTCAAGGGCCTCACCGACGGCCCCTCCTTCGGCATCACCCGCAACCCCTGGAATCTCGACCGCACCCCCGGCGGCTCCTCGGGCGGCTGTGCCGCCGCGGTCGCCGCCGGCGTCGCCCCCATCGGCCTCGGCACCGATGGCGCCGGCTCCATCCGCGGCCCCGCCGCCTGCTGCGGCCTGGTCGGCCTCAAGGCAACCCTCGGCGCGGTGCCCAACGAGGCCGGGCGCGACGCCTTCGGCTCCAACATCTACGCCGGCCCCCTCTCGCGCACCATCGCCGACGCCGCCCTCATGTACTCCGTCCTGCAAGGGCCGGACCCGCGGGACCCCTGGAGCATCGGCACCCACCACCCCGCCGCACTCTCCCCCGCCCTCCTCGGCCAGGACCTCTCGGGCCTCCGCCTCGGCTACATCCCGCGCTGCGCCAACCCGCTGGTCGCCGCCGACGTCACCGCCAACACCCAGGCCAGCCTCGCCGCCTGGGCCGCCCTCGGCGCCACCATCGAGGAAGTCACCGACACCATCGACTGGATCGAATACGAGGGCCGCGTCCTCTACCAGGCCAATTTCGCCGTCTTCTGCACCCAGTTCCTGCCCCGCTGGCAGAACACGATGGACCCGGTGACGCTCGCCTTCATGGAGCGCGGCCGCGGCTTCACCCTCGCCGATTTCCGCACCGCCGAATACGCCCGCACCAGCCTGTTCCGCACCATCCAGGCCCTGTTCACCCGCTACGATTTCCTGGTCATGCCGACGATGACGCGCACCGCGCTGCCGGTCACCCACGACGCCGCCAATGACGACATCATCATCGACGGCCAGCGCTGCGGCATCACCCGCCAGGGCTGGACCTCGCCGCAATACCCCTTCAACCTCACCGGGCACCCCGCGCTGGCCGTGCCCTCCGGCTTCGGCGAGGACGGGCTGCCGACCTCGATGCAGATCGTCGGCAAATGGGGGGCTGAGACCGACATCCTCCGCCTCGGCGCGCTGCTCGAACAAACCCGCCCCTGGGCGCAGCACCGCCCGCCGAACAGCCCATAGGCAAGGCAGGCCTGCACGGACTCTGAGCAATCAGGCAGGTACCGTTTACCTTTGATTATCGCATGACCGGCTATCACCGCCCAATAACTGATATTGGGGAACAAGGTGGTTACTATGCTCGCGCGCTTGCGTATCGGCTACCAGGTCGCCTTGCTCGGCCTGGTCGGCACCGCCGGAATGCTGATGATCGCGGGGATGCACTGGTGGTCGGTCAACGAAACCACCGCCATCGCCACCAGCATCGCCACCATCCGTGACGCGCGGATGCAGGGGGACCATATGCGCGGCGCGATCCTTCAGGCCCGCGTCTTCGAGAAGACGTTCCTCATCAAACCCGATGCCGCGCTGCCGACCGCGCACGCCGCCAGCATCGCCGCCGCCGAAACCGCCACCAACGCCTTGCGCGCAAACTTTGCCGACACGCCGTCCGTCCTCGCCGCCGTACAGCAGCTGCGCAGCGATATCCAGGACTACGCCAAGGCCTTCGATGACATCGTCAACGACGTCACCATGCTCGGCTTCACCGAGAACGCCGGCCTGCTCGGCGCCCTGCGGACATCGGTTCACAGCGTGGAGGAGACATTGGCCGGCATCGAGGCACCTTCCGCCCAGATCGCCATGCTGATGATGCGCCGCCACGAAAAGGATTTCATGGCCCGGCTTGACGCGCGCTACCTCCAGGACATCAAGGCCCGCGTACCCGAATTCCTCGCCGGGCTCGAGGCCGGCCGCGTGCCCGCGGAGCTGCGCGCCCAGCTCACCGCGCGGATGACCGACTACCAGGACACCTTCGCCCGCTTCGCCGCCGCCACCCTGGTGCGGCAGAAATCGGCGACCACCTTGAACAGCATCAACGACGCTCTGGCGAGCCACATCGAGGCGCTCGACCGCGACCTGACGGCGCGCGCCGAGGCCGGTGAGGCCGCCGCCGAAGCAGCGACCAGGCGCGCCAGCGCGGTGGTCCTGGCCGCGCTGACCGCCCTTCTCCTGGCCATCGTGCTGCTGAGCGTCTTGATCGGGCGCGGCATCGCCCGGCCGATCATCGCCGTCACCGCGTCCATGCGCACGCTCGCCGGCGGCGACCTCACCACCGCCCTGCCCGCCAACCAGCGCCGCGACGAGATCGGCATCATGATCGGGACATTGGCCCGGTTCAGGGACGGCATGGTCGAGGCCGAGCAATTGCGCGCCGATCAGCAGGCGGAACAGCAGCGCCAGATCGACCGCGCCGCGCGCATCGGCGCCAGCATCGCCGGCTTCGAAACGGCCATCGCCACCGTCGTGGGCTCTGTCGCGGCCGCGGCCACCGAGCTGCAGTCCACCGCCCAGTCGATGGCCGGCGTATCCGAGGAGAGCAGCCGCAAATCCGCCACCGTCGCCACCGCCTCCGCCCAGGCCAGCCGCAACGTCCAGACCGTCGCTGCGGCCGCCGAGCAGCTCACCGCCTCGATCCACGAGATCAACCTCCAGGTCGCCGCCGCCACCAGCATCATCGCCGACGGCGTGCGCCAGACCGCGGACTCCAACGAACAGGTGCAGGGGCTGGCCGCCAACGCCGAGAAAATCGGCGATGTCGTGCGCATCATCAGCGGCATTGCCGGGCAGACCAATCTACTCGCCCTGAATGCGACCATCGAGGCGGCCCGCGCCGGCGAGGCCGGCAAGGGCTTCGCCGTGGTGGCCTCCGAGGTCAAGGCGCTGGCCACCCAGACCGCGCGCGCCACCGAGGAAATCGCCGCCCAGATCACCGCCATCCAGGATGCCACCCGTCTGGCCGCCCAATCCATCCAGGGCGTGACCCAGACCATCGATCGCGTCAGTGCCACCGCGACCGCCATCGCCGCGGCCGTCGAAGAGCAGGGCGCGGCGACGCAGGAAATCTCCCGCAACGTGCTGGAGGCCGCCGCCGGCACCGGCGAAGTCTCCGCCAGCATCGCCGGCGCCTCGGAGGCCGCCCGCCAGGCCGGCGAGGCCGCCACCCATGTCCTCACCGCCTCGCAAGAGCTGTCCGAAAACGGTGAGACGCTGAAGGCCCAGGTCGATCGCTTCCTGATCGAGGTGCGGGCGGCCTGAGCTCGCGCGGCCTGCCCCGATTCAAACAAGGCCGGATAGCCGTCCCAGGGAATTTGCAAAAAAATCCTCACTCCATGCATTTTTGCCTTGACGGGTGACTAACTATCTTGTTATACACCGAGGCATGAACAGCCCCTCCCCTCACCCCGCTTTGGCATCCGCCGCATTCCTGCGGTGGATCATCGCGTCCATCGCGCGGTGGTGTGGGCTGCGTTGGCTGCTCACCCCCGAACAAGCCGCCGTGCATGACTATATAATGGACACGTTGCAGCGCTTCGAGCGCCTTCTGGTGGCGCTCGCCAATGGCGAAATCCACGAATCCGCCTCCGCCGCCCGGCCGGCACGGTCGCGCCGCGCCCGTACTCCGCGCGGCGCAAGCCCGCGCCTTGTTCCCCGCTTGCCGCGCGTCACCCAAGCCAAGCCCCGCCCCGCGGTTCGTCCCGCCCGCCCCTACTACGCCGCCAGGCCGGCGCCCCCGCATGTGCGGCCACTGCGGCGGCGGATCGCAATCCCGCCACACCCACCCCCATGGCCAACCCCGCGGGCAAGTTCACCCACGCATGCCCATATCATTACGATATCAAACTAATTAAAAGTTTTTTGGTTCTTT
>CAIYPH010000442.1 GCA_903928045.1 uncultured Rhodospirillales bacterium | reverse complement strand
GATCTCGATCGCTGCCTGCGGGAGGGCGCGCTGATGCTGCCGCATGCCTACCAGGCGGCCTATGTGGCGCCGGTCTCGGCCGGAGTGCCGCGGCTGCTGGCATTGGCGCGGCAGAACCGGATCCAGATGTCGTCAGTGGAAATCGTCGCCGGCGGCATCTACCAGCATGCCGCGGGATGGCCGTTGGGCGATGCGCTGCGGCGCTTTGTCGCGGTGACGTCCAATCTGTATCGCTCGTTCCTCGCCTCGGCGCGGCGGAAGGCGGCGGGGATGCCGGATCTCGGGGAGACGCTGCCGCCGCTGGCGTGTTTCAGCAGTGACGGCAGCGATGGGCCGATCACGCTGGCGGTGGATCTCACGCGCGCCTATTTGCAGGCCGAGGTCGGCGTGGTCGCGCTGCCGGCGACGCTGGCGGATCATCCGATCCTGTGGATGACGCTGGTGCACGAGACCGGCGGCCATGACGTGACCCATGCCGATGGCGGGCTGCTCGACGAGTTGAGCGCGGCGCTGCCGGGCGTGCTGGCCCCGTTCAGCGGCCAGACGAAGCTCACGGACGCCGAGTTGAACCTGGTGTGGACGCGCTGGATGGATGAGGCGGCGGCCGACATCTACGCGGTACTCAACGCCGGCCCGGCCTTCGCGGAGAACCTGGCCGTGATGCTGGCCGCCATGGGGGGTGGCGCGACACCATTGCTGCGGATGGAGAGCCAGGCCGACGGCAACGGGCGGCTCGATCCGCACCCCACCGATATTTTGCGGCTGCATCTGCTGCTCGGCGGGATTGCCGCGCTCGAGGCGTTTCCTGGCGCCCTGGACGCGGACCGGCGACTGCGCGAAATTGGCGCGGCGTTTGGCGCTGGCAACACGATCACATTGGCGGGCGGGTTGCCGACCGGGCAGCAGGGCGCGATATCGCTGGCCGCCGCGGCCGATCGCGACGCGCTCGCGCGCTGCGCGGAGGCGGTTGGCCGGCACATCGCCTCGACACCGCTGAAGGCGCTGGGCGGGCAGTCGATCCAGCGGATCGAGACCTGGGACTTGGAAGACATCCGCGCAGTCGCCGGCATTCGCGAGGCGCTGGCCGCGGGGCGGCCGATCGCGGGTCTGGGCGATGACGCGCAGCTTCTGGCCGCGGTGTCGGATGCCGCGATGGAGGATGCTGGGAGATATGCCGACCTTACCGGCGCCCTGTCGGCAGCGCTCGATGACAGCTTCCGCACCGACCCGATCTGGAGTTTTGAGGCGCCCGACCAGATGTATCTGCGCTACCGGCGCAAGGGCTGAACCTGGCAGGGAGAACAGGCATGACGAAGAGGATCGATCCCACGGCGTTGATGGCCACGATCGGCACGCTGTATCCGCCGCCGTTTGACGCGCCATGCCGAACCCGGGAGCGCAAGGCGCTCGGTGACGCCGCGGGGCTGACGCAACTCGGCGTCAACCTGCTGCGCCTGCCGCCGGGGGCCTGGTCGAGCCAACGGCACTGGGAGTCCATGGAGGACGAGTTCGTCTATATTCTCCAGGGCGAGGCGACCTTGGTTACCGATGCCGGCGAGGAGGTGCTGCGCGCCGGCGATGCGGCCGGCTTCAAGGCGGGTGATCCGGACGGGCATTGCCTGCAGAACCGCTCCACTGCCGACGTGCTGGCGCTGGAAATCGGAACTCGCGACGCGCGTAACGCCGCTACCTACCCCGACATCGACATGCTCGCGCCAGCCTCGCCCGAGGGGGCGCGTTATACGCGCAAGGATGGGACTCCGTACGTGGAGAAGCGGGAATAGCCTATCGACTCGCGAGTTGCTGCGGCGGCAACTTGATGGGCGAGCACGGGCGGTGCTGGCTGCGCATGCTCGCGCAGGTTCCCAGCGCCTCCTGCTCGCTGAGCCCGACCAACTGCGCGCGCCACAACGGCTTGCCGTGATAGGTCGTGGATTCAACCCGCGGGTCGCCGCTGCCACCGATCCGCCGCGCGGTACTGGCCGCCTCCCGCGCGGCCGCCTCGGTGGTGAATGCGCCAACCTGCACGGCCCACCGCGCAAGACGCAGCCGATTCGGTACTGCCGCCTGCGCCGAGCCAAGCAAAGATCCGCCGGAGCGGCCGCGCGGGGCCGGCGCGATTTCCAGCCGTTCGTAGGCCGCGTTGAGCAGCCAGGTCATATGGACATCGCGCTCAGGGGCATGCGCCGCGCCGAGCACGACACCAACCAGCCGAACCCCACCGCGCACCGCCGAGGTCACCAGATTGAAGCCCGACGCCTCGGTGTAGCCCGTCTTGATGCCGTCGGCCCCCTGATAGGTCGTCAGCATGTGGTCATGGGTGTTGATCACACGCCCACGGAAGCGAAAGCTCTCGGTGCCGAAATACCGGTATTCTTCGGGAAAATCATGCACCAGACGCCGTCCGAGCGTCGCCATGTCGCGCGCGGTGGTCCATTGCTCGGGATCGGGCAGTCCCGAGGCGTTGCGGAACACGCTGCGGCTCATGCCGAGCGCGCGGGCGCGCAGCGTCATCATCTGCGCGAAGCGATCCTCGTCGCCGCCCAGCATTTCGCCGAGCGCCGCCGCGGCGTCGTTGGCCGATTTGGTGACCAGGCCGAGAATGGCCTCCTGCACGGTGATGCGCGCACCCGGCACAAGGTCGAGCTTCGTCGGCGACTGCGCGGCCGCATGTGCGGATATCGGGACGTTCTGGTGCAGCGCGATGCGCCGGTCACGCAGTGCCTCGAAGACCAGATACAGCGTCATCATTTTGGTGAGGCTGGCGGGATGGCGCTGCTCGTCCGGGCTTACGGCGGAAAGCACCTGCCCCGTCTTCGCATCGACG
>CAIYPH010000441.1 GCA_903928045.1 uncultured Rhodospirillales bacterium | reverse complement strand
TGCTGAAGCGCCGCCGCGCCGAACGGCCCGACCCCGCGACCCGCAGCGGCATCGCGCTCGATCTGCGCGATGCGGCCCAGCTTCAGGATGCCGTCACCATGCTGGAACGCCGGGCCGCCGCGCGGGGCGGCGAGGCCGGTTTCCTGGTGCAGCGCCAGGCCGGCCGCGCCCGCGAACTGCGGATACAAGCGGGCGAGGATGCGCTGTTCGGCCCCGTCCTCCGCTTCGGTCAGGGCGGCACCGCGGCCGATGCGCTGCATGACGTCGCGGTGGACCTTCCGCCCCTCAACCTCCCCCTCGCCCGCGGCATGATCGCCCGCACCCGCGCCGCCGCCCTGCTCGGCGAACTGCACGACCAGAAGGCTGCCGACCTCGAAGCGGTGGCCGGCGCCCTGGTGCGGGTGAGCCAGCTGCTGGTGGATTTCCCGGAGATCGCGGAGATCGATCTCAACCCCCTCTTCGCCAGCCCCACCGGCGTGATGGCCGCCGATGCCTGGATCAGCCTCCGCCCGCCCGGCCAGTCCGCCCGCCTCGCGATTCCGCCCTATCCGGAGGAGTTGGTGGCGCGCTTTGAGGGCCGCACCGGGCCGTTGCTGATCCGGCCCATCCGCCCCGAGGACGCCGAGGCCCACGCCGCCTTCTTCGCCCGCCTGCCGCCGGAGGACGTGCGCTACCGCTTTTTCTCCGCGCTCCGCGAACTCTCGCCCGAGCTCACCGCTCGCCTCACCCAGGTGGATTACGAGCGCGAGATGGCCTTCGTCGCCGTCCGCGAAACAACCGGCGAGACCGTCGGCGTCGCCCGGCTGGTGCATGAATTCGGCAGCGAGGAGGGTGAATTCGCCATCGCCGTGCAGCCGGACACCAAGGGCAGCGGCCTCGCCCGCCACCTCATGGAGCGGCTGATCGAGTGGGGCCGCAGCCAGGGCCTGCACGACATCGTCGGCCAAATTCTGTCGGACAACCACAAGATGCTGCGCTTCGTCCGCGGCATGGGTTTCGCCGTGAAGCGCGTGCCGGACGAGCCCGACATCGTCGAGGCCCGGATGGCGCTTCAGAACAACGGCAATGCCGGCACCCAGGAAGGCCGCGCCGGGTCGTAGAACTCGCTGATCCCGCCTTCCTTCTTATAGGCGGCGTGATAGCGGCCGAGCTTGTCACGATCGAGCTCCACCCCGAGCCCTGGCCCATCCGGCACCGTCATGCAACCGTCGCGATAGACGAAGGGCTCGGCGATCACGTCTTCGAGCTGGTCGTGGTAATGGCTGTCGATCGCGTAAGTGATCCACGGCGTGGTGGCGGCGAAATGCAGCATCGCGGCGGTGGAAATGCCCAACTCGCGATCCGAATGCATGCCCACGCCCAGATTGAACGCCTCGGCCACCGCAATCATTTTGCGGTTCTGCTGCACGCCGCCCCAGTAATGCAGATCGCTCAAAATCACATCCACCGCCCGCATGCGGATACCCGGCGCGATCTGGTCCCAGGCGACGAGGCACATATTGGTGGCGAGCGGCACCGAGACCGCCTTGCGCACCTGGCTCATCCCCTCGAGCGAGGCCGTGGGGTCCTCCAGATATTCGAGATCGATCCCGCTCGCGATCAGCCGATGCGCGATGCGGATCGAGGTCTCGACCGACCAGGCGGCATTGGGGTCCCACCGCAGGGGCGCGTCGGGGAAGTCAGCGCGGATCAGTTCCAACGCCTTGAATTCCTGCGCCGGCGGATAGACGCCGCCCTTCAGCTTGATGTCGGTGAAGCCGTGCCGGGAGCATAGTTCCCGGGTGCGTTCGGCGATCGCCTTTGGGCTGTCCTCGCCGCCGATGCCGGTTTTCGGGTCGCGGTAGCGGTAGAAGACATAGGCGCCGAATTCCACCGTATCGCGTGTCTTCCCGCCGAGCAGCTTGTGCAGCGGCAGACCGAGCGACTTGCCGGCGGCATCGAGGCAGGCCATCTCGATGCCGGCCCGCACGATCGCCGGGATCGCGGTCTCATAGCCGATGCAGAACACCGCGAACCGGCGCATCAGCACGCCGATATCGAGCGCATCGAGCCCGATGACGAATGGCCGTGCCGTATCGATCGCATGCTCCACCGCCGCCCCGCCATAGGTCTCGCCGAGGCCGATGATGCCGTCCTCGGTGGTGACCTCGATGATGCCGCGGGTGGTGCCGGTCTCCACGCCACAGGCCCAGCGCAAGGTCGCCTCGAAGGGGACGTTGACCGAGGTGACGCGGAGATCGACGATCTTCATCGGGCGTCAGGTCGGCCCGACACGGAAGAGGCAGAGCTTGTTGCCGTCGGGGTCGCGGACATAGGCGGCGTAGAACCCATCCGGGTTGGGGCCGCGCACGCCGGGGGCTCCCTCGTCACTGCCGCCGAGTTCGAGGGCCTTGGCGTAGCAGGCGTCGATGATGGCGCGGGTTTTGGCCGGCAGGGCGATCATGGTGCCGTTGCCGAAGGTGGCGGGGTTGCCGTCATGTGGCACGCCGACGGCGAGCATGGGGGTGCCGGCGCCGGCGGTATAGAAGGTGCGCTTATCCGATGAATACCCCGCCATCACCGAGGCGCCGAGGAGGCCGAGGACAGCGTCATAGAAGGTTTTGGCGCGGGCGTGGTCGTTGGTGCCGAGCATGGCGTAACCGAGCATGGTGGTTTCTCCCTGGGTGTTTTGCCGTGGGCGGGACGATCCGCGCTTGGGGGGGGGGGAGTCAATTGGGGAAGGAAGCGGTTCTTTTTTGAAAAAAATAACCAAAAAACTTTTATCCGTTTTGCCGCGGAGCCTCCCTGGAGACCGTGAAGCAAACGGATGGAAAGTTTTTGCTTCTTTTTTCAAAAAGAAGCGCTTGCTTTCCTTGGGATTTTATTCTTGGTACGTAATCGTAACAAAAAAGGAGTGAGTCGACTATGCGGCCTGGTCCGGTTTTGAAAAAATCAGGGGTTTCTGGGCGATGCCCAGGCGGCGCGCGGGTTGCGCGGTGGACCAAATGCGCGGCGCGCGATGGGGGCGTGACGTGGCGATGGGGGCGCGGGTGCGGCGCGGGCGCAGGTTGGCCAGGGGGTTGAGGCGGGCTT
>CAIYPH010000440.1 GCA_903928045.1 uncultured Rhodospirillales bacterium | reverse complement strand
CGTCCGCCGCGCCGCCGCGACGGGTCTGGGGCTCGCTCTGGTCAGCCAGACCTGTTCCGCGACGCTGATGCTTACCTTGCCCCGCGGGATTGCCGGGCTCTACACCATCGACACGGAGGTGATGCAGTTCGCCGCCGGCCTGCTGTTCCTCGCCGCCTTGTTCCAGCTCTCCGACGGCGCGCAAGTGACGGCCGCCGCCGCTTTGCGCGGGCTGAAGGATGCCAAGCTGCCGATGTACATCACGACCATCGCCTATTGGGCGATCGGCATGCCGCTTGGCTGGTTCCTCACCTTCCCGCGCGGCATGGGGGCGCCCGGCATGTGGTGCGGCCTGATCGCCGCCCTCTCCGCCGCCGCTGTGCTGCTATGGACCCGCTTTCTGCGCCTTTCCGCCGCGATGGCCCGGCCTCAGTGATCGGCCTTGTGCATCCGGTCGATAAAAGCGACGGCGAGGGTTGAGACGATGAACACGATATGCGCCCCGCCCAGAGCCACCAGCCGCTCCATCGGCGCGTCCATCATATAGGCGCGCAGGAGGTGGATGGCCGAGATCATCACGATGGACAGCGACACTTTCAGTTTGACATTGCCGCTGTCGAGCTTGCCCAGCCATTCCGGAGTGGATTGCGAAGCGTCCACCTCGATGCGGGAGACGAAGCTCTCATAGGAGGAGATCGCCACCATCACCATCAGATTGGCGACCAGCACGAGATCAAGGATCGACAATAGGAGCAGCACCATCTCCGCCTCACCGCCGGCGGGGAGCAGGGTGACGAGGTGCCATAGCTCGCGCCCGACCATCACATAGACTGCCAGCACCGAGCCGAGCAGGGCGACATAGAGGGGGAGCAAAAGCCAGCGCGCGCCCAATAAAGCCGCCTCGATCCAACGCTCCATGCCGCCCTCCATGATCGCGCAGTGCTACCATGCCCGGCCGGAGGACGCATCCTCCTCTGACTGTCGGTTGCGCAGGGGAATTATCCCCGGGCCCGGCGCAGTTTGACCGGCAAATCAAGGCACTGATAGAAGTACCGGTAGTCGTTCCAGGGTACCGTAAGCGTTGCCGATCGCAGTTCGAGAGCTCTATTGGACGGCCCGTCGCGCGTTTGGAACCAGGCGGCTCCTGGTTTTCGCGCGGAATCTACCCGCCGATGGCGATACAGTATCGCTCGGGAGCGTCGTCGCCGAGCATGTTCCGCCGGCCGAGCTGGCCGGGCTTGCCGCGGTGCGGGGGGACGATCCGTCGGACTATACCGCACGGCTTGCTGCGGGGCACCGGCTGATCCATATCGGCGATACGCGGGACCCCTTCGCCGCCTGGGGCTGGATCACACTCGCCGATGCCACAGAGCGCGAGACCCCATGGGAAGGGGCAGCGCGGCTCGCAATCCCGCCCGGCGCCGCCTATTTCTGGGACTTTTTCACCAAGCCTTCGGCCCGCGGCCAGCGGCTCTATCCGCGGCTGCTGCGCGACGCGATGGTCTTCGCCGCCGGCCATGGAATTTCGCGCGTCTTCATCTACTGCGATGCCGCCAACATCGCTTCGGCCAAGGGGATCGTCGCGGCCGGGTTTGCAGCGCCGGCCGCGGTCAACCTCTTCCGAGCCGGGCCGTTGCTGGTTGCTCGCGGGCCGCGGGGGCGGCATATCTCGCTGGGCAGCGGGTCCGTTCCGATCGACACGCTGCTACCCTGACCGCGGCCAACCAGCGAGGACCGACGGAACGTGTCAACGACTTTGATACAGCCGGGTTTGGAATTTAAGCTCGGTTACGAGGCGATGTTTGAGCGGCGTCATGCTGGGCGTGTCAGGCAGCGCTTGGTGCTGGCCGCGGCCAT
>CAIYPH010000439.1 GCA_903928045.1 uncultured Rhodospirillales bacterium | reverse complement strand
GGTCTCGACGATCCGCCCGGCATACATCACCGCCACCCGGTCCGCGACTTCGGCGATCACCCCGAGATCATGGGTGATCAGGATCACCGCCGCCCCGGTCTCGCGCTGGCGGCGGGCCAACACCGCCAACACTTGGGCCTGGACGGTCACATCGAGCGCCGTCGTCGGTTCGTCCGCGATGATCAACCGCGGATTGCCGGCCATCGCCATGGCGATCACGGCGCGTTGGCGCATCCCGCCGGAGAACTGGTGCGGGAACTGGCCGATCCGCGCCGCGGGGTCCGGCACGTCCACCTCGCGCAGCAGGGCCTCCGCCCGCGCTGGCGCCTGGTCCTGTCGCAGCGTGCCATGCGCGACCTGGCCCTCGGTGATCTGGCGACCCACGGGGAAAACCGGGTTCAACGTCGTCGCCGGGTCCTGGAATATCATGCCGACATCGCGGCCGCGCATTTGGCGGAGGGCTTCGGCGTTCGCGGTGGTGACGTCGATCCCGGCCAGGGTGATCTGGCCGGAAACCCGCGCCGTCGGGCCGAGCAGGCCAGTCAGCGCGAGGGAGGTTACGCTTTTTCCGGAGCCCGATTCCCCGACAATGCCCAGGACCTCGCCGGGGTAGACATCGAAGCTGAGCCCGCGCACCGCCGGCACCGGGCGGCCGGTGGCCACGAAGGTGACTTCGAGGCCACGGACCGAGACGACCGGCGCCGTCACCGGTGGCTGCTTAGCCGGTGAACCCGATGGTGCGGGCGACCAGCATGTTGTCGATCTCCGGCGTAAACCCGCTGACCTTCTTGTTCGCCACGATCAGCCCGAGGTCGAAGGTGTTGGTGGGGATGGCGAAGGAGGATTCGATCATGGCCTTGTTGAGTTCGGCGTAGGCGGCTTTCACGCCGTCGCCGGAGCCGAAAGTGGTGTTGACCTTCTCGATCGCCGCCACGTAGGCGGGGTGGGGGTGCGGGTCGCCGAGCACGGGGTTTTTGGCGGTGCGGTAGATGGAGTTGGTGGCGACGCGGGTGGGGAATTTCTGCACGTTGCCGACGCCGCCGAACATGGCGTCGAACTTGCCTTGCAGCATGGCGTCAACGAATTCGCCGCCCTGGCGCAGTTCGAGGTCGATCTTGATGCCGACCTTGGCGAGCGTGCTTTGCACGATCTGGCTGATCGCCACGCCGTCCTCGTCGCCGGCGTTGACCAGGAGTTTCCAGTTGCTCATCTCGGCTTCGGAGAGGCCGGACTCCTTGAGCAGCGCCTTGCCCTTATCGAGGTCGAACGCATAGGCGGTGTCGTAGGATTTGTCGGCCGCGGGGCTGGAGGGCGCCCAGGGCAGCGCGGTGACGACACCGAGCCCGGCATAGCCCACGCGCAGGATGGCGCGGCGGTCCATCAAATAGTTGAAGGCCTGGCGGAACTTGGCGTTCTTGAAGGGGCCGCGGGTGGTGTTGATGCGCAGCACCTGCACCAGCGGGCCGGGGCCTTGGATGAGCGTGTAGCCGGCATCGCGCAGCCGCACCGCGGCACGGCCGCCGCCGCCGTAGATCACGTCCACCGCGCCCGATTCGAGCGCGGCATTGGCGGCGTTGTTGTCGGAGAAAATGGTGAACACCACGTCGCCCACCACCGGCTCGCCCTGGCGCCAGTATTTCGGGTTGGCGACCAGGCGGATGCGCTGGCCCAGCACGCGCTCGGCCACCGTGAAGGCGCCGGTGCCGGCGGCCTTGGTCTCCACCGTGTCGATCCCTGCCGGGTCGATCACCGAGACGAATTGCAGCAAATCGGTGATCTGGCGATCCGGCACCGGGCCGTTGAATTCGATGGTGACGGTGTTCGCGTCAGGGGTGGACCAGCCCTTCACCACCGACATGGTGGCGAACACGTTCTTGCCCTTCTGCGGGTCGGCGCCCTTCTTCAGGGTCGCGTCCACGGCGGCGGAGGTGAAGGGCGCGCCGCTATGAAAGGTCACGCCATCGCGGAGGGTGACGGTGACGGATGTGTTGTCGGCGGCGATTTTCCAGGCGGTGGCGAGGCTCGGGATCGCCTGGCCCTCGGCGGTGTATTCGATCAGGCTGTCATAGAGGTTCTTGATCAGCGGGAAGTTCAGCGTGGTGAATTGCTGCGGATCGTAGTTCTGCATATCCGCGAGCAAAGCGACGCGCAGCGTGCCGCCCTTGAGGTCCGCCGCGCGGGCCTGGAATGGCACCGATGCCAGCGCCAATGCGCCCGCGATACCGCCGCGCCGTGTGAGTTCGATCGACATGATGACGTGCCTCCCCCCAGGTTCCGTTCAGCCCGGGGAGAGTGGCAGCGCTATCAACCCGGTGTCAATTTTCCGTTCTTCTGAAGTGGACTTTTCAGCCCCGCCAGCCCGCCGGCTGCTCCATCGGGAACATCGGCCGCGGCACCCGCTTCCACGGCAGGCCGACCACGTCGGACTGGCCGGGGCCGGTGGTATCGACGCGAATGACCTGCGAGGTGATGGGTTTGAAGAACTGGAAGTTGGACGCCGTCTTCAGCACCGCCATCTTGTAGTCCGCCGGCTCGACGCCGAACCAGCGATAGACATCCGGCACGTTGCCGGCCGAGCCGCTCTGCTCGGAGATCATCATCGTCACCGGCCCCGTGTCGAAAATCACCGTGGTGCCCTGGTCGAATTCGGGCTGCTGGAAGACGGCCACCTTCACGATGCCGGAGACGATTTTGCGCACCGTGCCGGTGACCATGATCGGCGAGAAGAACACCGGGCAGGAGGTGCCGCCCATCGGCACCGTCACCTCGGCGCCCTCGCCGGCGGCCACCAGCAGGGCCACCGTCTGCGCGGAAATCAGCGGAATCAGCGCGCGGCTCTTGATGCCGAGCCGCAAGATGGCCTCCAGGATGAGGTTGCTGTCCCCGGCCGTGCCGCCGAAGACGGTGTCGCCGGTGTCGGACAGCACGATCAGTCCCTTATCGGCGCGATCGGCCATCAGCACCGCCTCGTCGATGGCGACGGCCTCCTTCACCATGAACGCGTCCCGCATGGACCACGCGAGATCGGCCGATTCATCGGCCAGCTTTTCCGCCAGCGCCTGGTCATTATCCGTCACCACCACCGTCGCCCAGCCGCCCTCGTCCACGTCGAGCCAGGGCTGCATCGGGCAGGGGGCGATGTGGAGCACATCAGGATCGGCCGCCTCGGCGGCGCGGGCGTGGTCGAACCAGGTTTTCATCGGGCCGGCCGCGGTGAGGAACTGTTCCTGGTGGGTGATGATGCGCAGTTTGCGCCAGGCCATGGTCGGTTTGGTGCCGTCGCGGAGAATGCGCACCAGCATCTGGCCGGCGAGGCGCCCGGTGTCATAGACGTCATGCGGCTGGGTGCGGTGGCCGAGGATCGCGGTGCTCAGCGTCACCATCTGGTGGGTCACGTTGGCGTGGTGGTCGAGCGAGGTGACGATGGGCACGTCCGGCCCCAGCACGGCGCGGCAGATGGCGAGCTGCGCGCCCTCCACGTCATCGACGCCCTCAGCCGAGCAGGCGCCGTGCAGATGCATCGCCAGCGCGTCGAGCGGGCCGGCATTGCGCAGGCCGGTGCCGATGCGCTCCTCGAAGAACAGCCGGGCTTCGGTGCTGATCCGCCCGCCGGCCATCGCCCAGGCGGAGATGATCGGCACCCATTCCACCTCCATGCCCGCGTCCGCCACCGCATCGCAGCAGCCGCCGACCTGGCCGGCGCCTTTCATGCGCTCCAGGATCTCGGGACCCTGGTAGATGCCGAAGGCGGCGAAATTGGCCAGCGTGGTCAGCTCCGGGTTGAAGTCGTTGGTTTCCTGGCCGATGTGAATGATGGCGATGCGCTTCATCCGCTTTTCTCCGCCGTTGGGTTGGATGTTCAAGCGAAGGAAGTGCTT
>CAIYPH010000438.1 GCA_903928045.1 uncultured Rhodospirillales bacterium | reverse complement strand
GATCGCCGCGATTCTGCGCGCGCTGCTGGCGATGCTGTGCCGGGACCTCGCGGCCCTCCCGGCGAATGACCGCCGGCGGCAGGACTACGAGACCTTCATCGCCGATATCGCGGCCATCGCCGGCGTCGAGGCGCCCCTGGCCGCCCAATCCACGCCCGAACCCGCGGTCACTCCGGCCCGCGCCATCGCCACGCCCGCAATCCGCCCCACCACGATCCGGGCCTGCCCGGCCGTGCGGGCGGGCCACCGCGCCCGGTCCCGCGCGCCTCCAGCGCCAGGCCGGCCTCGACTGGCGGTCGCTTCCGCTTGTCGATATTGTTACGATTCAGCAACCAAAACACGAGCCGGCAAACTCCGCCCGGATCGCCGCCGAATCCGCCCCGATCGCCGGCACCGGCCCGAGCACGCGTGGCCCATCGCTGAAAATCTGCGGCGGCGCGGCGATCGACACCGGCCCCGCCGGCGTCTCCACGCTCAGCCGCCGCAACGCGGGATGCACGGCGAACTCGGCCACCCCGTTGACGAACCCATAAGCGGTATTGGCCGCCCGCAGCCGCGCCGCCGCTTCGTCGCGCGTCAGGGTGGCAAACACGGCGGCGATATAAGCATCCACCTCCGGCCGGTTGCCGACGCGGATCACGTTGGTCTCGAACCCCGGCCGCTGCGGCAAATCGGGCTCCAGCATGAAGCCGGCACAGAAACTCGCCCATTCCCGCTCGTTCTGGATCGAAATCAGCACCAGCGCCCCATCCGAGGTCGGGAAGGCGCCATAGGGGCTGATCGAGGGGTGTGCGAGCCCCATGCGCTCCGGCGCCTTGCCGGTGCCCTCGTAGAACATCAGCGGTACATTCATCCAATCCGCCATCCCGTCGAACAACGAGACCTTGATGCCCTTGCCGACGCCTGAGATCGACCGCGCGATCAACGCCTCCAACACGCCGGAATGCGCCGCCATCCCGCAGGCGATATCGCAGGCCGACACCCCGATCCGCCCGGGCCCGGCGGGATGCCCGGTGATGGTGGTAATCCCGGTCTCCGCCTGCACCAGCAGATCGTACGCCTTCATCTCGGCGTAGTCGCCGCTGTCGCCATAGCCGGTGATGTCGACGGTGATCAGCCGCGGATACGCCGCCCGCAGCGCCTCGGAGCCGAACCCCGAACGGGCCGCCGCCCCGGGGGCGAGGTTCTGGATAAACACGTCCGCCCCGGCCAGCATCCGATGGATCAGCGCCGCGTCCGCGGGGTCCTTGATGTCGATCGCCAGCGACTGCTTGCCGCGATTGAGCCACACGAAATAGCTCGACTGCCCCTTCGCCGCCTTGTCATACCCCCGCGCGAAATCCCCCTCGGGCCGCTCCAGCTTGATCACCCGCGCCCCCGCATCGGCCAGCCGGGACGAACAATACGGCGCCGCCACCGCCTGTTCGAGTGAGACGACCAGCAGCCCTTCGAGCGGACGCGCCGCGGACACCGCTCAATAGCTCCGGGGAAGACCGAGCACATGCTCGGCCACGTAGGAGAGGATCAGGTTGGTGCTGATCGGTGCCACCTGGTAAAGCCGGGTCTCGCGGAACTTGCGCTCGATGTCGTATTCCTCGGCGAATCCGAACCCGCCATGGGTCTGGATACACGCCTCGCCCGCCGCCCAGCTCGCCTCCGCCGCCAGCATCTTGGCCATGTTGGCCTCCTCGCCACAGGGCTCGCCCGCCTCGAACTTGCGACAGCCCTCATGGACCATCAGCTCCGCGGCCCGCATCTGCGCGTAAGCCTTGGCGATCGGGAACTGCACCCCCTGGTTCTGCCCGATCGGCCGGCCGAACACTTTGCGGTCGCGTGCGTAATTGCTGGCCTTCTCGATGAACCACTTGGCGTCCCCGATGCACTCCGCCGCGATCAGCAGCCGCTCCGCGTTCATGCCGTCAAGAATATAGCGAAACCCCCGCCCCTCGACGCCGACCAGGTTTTCGGCCGGCACGATCATGTTGTCGAAGAACACTTCGGTCGAGTTGTGGTTCATCATGGTGCGGATCGGCCGGATGGTCAGCCCGTTGCCGAGGGCGGCCCGCATGTCGACGATGAAGGTGGAGAGCCCCTCGGTCCGCTTCTGCGTCTCCTCCTTCGGCGTGGTCCGCGCGAGCAGGAGCATGAGGTCCGAATGTTCGGCGCGCGAGGTCCACACTTTCTGCCCGTTCACCACATAATGGTCGCCTTCCCGGCGGGCGAAGGTGCGCAAGGAGGTGGTATCGGTCCCCGAGGTCGGCTCGGTGACCCCGAAAGCCTGCAGCCGCAGCTCGCCGGTGGCGATCTTCGGCAGATACGCCTCCTTCTGCGCCTGCGTGCCGTGCCGCAGAATCGTACCCATAATGTACATCTGTGCGTGACACGCCGCCCCGTTGCAGCCCTCCGCCTGCACCGTCTCCAGGATCGCCGCCGCCGCCGAGAGCGGCAGTCCGGCGCCGCCGTACTCCTCGGGGATGAGGGCCGCGAGGTAGCCGGCCTCGGTGAGCGCGGTGACGAATGCGGTGGGATATTCCCGCGCCTGATCCATCCGGCGCCAGTACTCGCCGGGGAAGGCGGCGCACAGCTTCTTCACCGCCTCGCGGATTTCGACATGGTCCATATCAGGCCTCCTCCTCGCTCGCCGCCGGATTACGGCGGGCTTGCTGAGCGCGCAAGGCGCCGTGGGCCCCTCGGGCCGACATTAAATGACGGTAAATCCGCGCTCCAAGCATGATTTATTCAGGATCTAGGTGAAAACACCCTGGAATGGGCCGAGGCAATCGGCGAGAATACGCCGTGATGAGGGTGTGAACAGTCCGGGAGTCGGCGCGTGCGTCGGCTCTTATGCGTTGTCGTGATGCTGGGTTTGGCGTTGAGCAGGAATGGTGATGATCGGACGGAGTGACGGATCTAGAGCATGGTGTTCGCGATGGGCGGTTTCCACCGCCTTGCTGACGGCCTTTGCCGCGCACGCGTTTGCCCAGACGACGCCTGCCCCCCCCCCGGCCGGACCGCCGGCGATTCCGGTTTCAGTGGCCCAGGTCGTGCGCCGGGATGTTCCCATCCTGCTGCGCAACATCGCCGTGGTTCAGGCGATGCAGAACGCGCTGATCCGCAGCCGCGTCGATGGAACGCTCGAGAAAGTGCTGTTCCAGGAGGGCCAGGAGGTCAAGCGCGGTGATCCGCTGGTGCAGATCGATCCGCGCCCCTACCAGGCGCTGCTCGACCAGGCGGTCGCCAAGAAGGCGCAGGACGAGGCCAATCTCGCTAGCGCGCGAACGGATTATCAGCGCGGGCTCGAACTGGTGCGCACCCAGGCGATCACCCAGCAGGTGGTCGATCAGCGGACCGCCACCATGCGTGCCCTCGAAGCCCTCGTGCGGGCTGACGACGCGAATATCGCCGCGGCGCGGGTCAACGTCGACTACACCACCATCACCGCCCCTTTCGACGGCACGATGGGCCTTCGGCTGATCGATCCGGGCAACGTGGTACGTGCCGCCGACACCACCGGGGTGGGTATCGTCACCATTGCTCAGACAAAGCCGATCTCAGTGGTCTTCAACCTGCCGCAGGACGTGCTGCCGGCTGTTCGTGCCGGCATGGCCGCCGGCAAATTGCCGGTGATCGCGTTTTCCGCCGACGACAAGATCCAGCTGGGCGTGGGCGAACTCGTCACCGTCGACAACACGGTCGATATCGCGACCGGGACCATCAAGCTGAAGGCCCGCTTCGAAAACGCCGATACCAAGCTCTGGCCCGGCCAGTTCATCAATGCCCGGCTGCAGACCGAGATGCGAAAGGGCGCGCTGGTGATCCCCTCGATCGCGGTGCAGCGCGGGCCGGCGAATTTGTTCGTCTACGTCGTGAAGCCCGACAACACCGCCGCCCTAACCCCGATCAAGATCGGGCAGGATGACGGGCAGTTCGCCATCGTCAATACCGGCCTTGAGGACGGCGCGCAGGTGGTGGTGAATGGCCAGTCCCGCCTGCAGAACGGTGCCCGCGTGGTGCCCACCCAAGCCAAGCCCGCCAGCTAGCCCTCCCCCCCGGACGCAGCGAGAGACCCGCCCATGAGCATCTCCACACCGTTCATCCGCCGCCCCGTCGGCACGTCGTTGCTGATGGCCGCGATCGTCCTGGTCGGACTGGCCGCGTATCCTCTGCTGGCGGTTGCGCCGCTGCCCCGTGTCGAATTCCCCACCATCAACGTCAACGCCAAATTCCCCGGCGCCAGTCCGGAAACCATGGCCACCGCCGTGGCCCAGCCGCTGGAGCGCCAGTTCGCCCAGATCCCCGGCGTGGCGCAGATGACGTCGACCTCCGTGCTCGGCGGCACCTCGATCACCATCCAGTTCGACCTGGACCGCAACATCGATGCCGCCGCGCTCGACGTGCAGGCCAAGATGACGTCGGCCGCCGGCCAGCTGCCGCGCAACCTGCCCTCGCCGCCGACCTTCTGGAAGGTCAACCCGTCCGACAGCCCGATCCTGATCCTCGCGGTGCAGTCCGACGAACTGCCGATCATCGAGACCGATGACTGGGCCGACAATATCCTCGCCCAGCAGATCTCCACCATCTCCGGCGTCAGCCAGGTCTTCATCGGCGGCGAGCGCAAGCGCGCCGTGCGCGTGCAGATCGACCCCGCACGTCTCGCCGCCATGGGCCTCACGCTGGAGGATGCGCGCGCCACCCTGCTGGTCTCCACCGCCAACAGCCCCAAGGGCACCATCGACGGTGAGCGCCGCAGCTTCACCGTCTACGCCAACGACCAGCTGCTGGAAGCCAAGGACTACAACAACCTCGTCCTCGCCTACCGCAACGGCGCGCCCATCCGGGTGCGCGACATTGGCCAGGCGATCGATGACGCGGAGAACGTGCTCCAGGCCGGCCACCAGAACGGCAAGCTTGGCGTGCAGCTCGTCATCTTCAAGCAGCCCGGCGCCAACATCATCGAAACCGTCAACCTCATCCGCGCGCAGCTACCCCGCCTGCAATCGGCGATCCCGCCCTCGGTGAAGGTCAATGTGGTGATGGATCGCACCACCACCATCCGCGCCTCCGTCGAGGAGGTGCAGTTCACGCTGATGCTCAGCGTCGGCCTGGTGGTGATGGTGATCTTCCTGTTCCTGCGCAATGTGTGGGCGACCATCATCCCCTCCATCACCGTGCCGATCGCGCTGATCGGCACCTTCGCGGTGATGTATCTGCTCGACTACAGCCTCGATAATCTCTCGTTGATGGCGCTCACCATCTCGGTCGGCTTCGTCGTGGACGATGCGATCGTGATGCTCGAGAACATCGTGCGGCACATGGAGATGGGCAAAGCACCGATGCAGGCGGCGTTCGACGGCTCGAGGGAAATCGCCTTCACGATTCTGTCGATGACCATCTCGCTCGCGGCGGTCTTCATCCCGGTGCTCTTCAT
>CAIYPH010000437.1 GCA_903928045.1 uncultured Rhodospirillales bacterium | reverse complement strand
CCGCCGCCCGGGGCGGGCCAGCCGCCGCGGGTGCCGGGATGACCACGCTCCAGGCCCTGCGCACGCCGATCTTCGCGGTGATCGCCCTCACCTGGTTCTGCTGCTGCGCCACTCATGCCGGGCCGATTTTCCACACCGTCAGCTACGCCATCACCTGCGGCATCGCCCCCTTGGCGGCAGTGACGATCTACAGCGTCGAGGGCCTCGCCGGCCTGCTCGGGCGCCTGGTGTTCGGCCTCGCCGGCGATCGCTACGGCGCCAAGCGCGCGCTGGTGGTCGGGCTGATGGTGCAGGCCACCGCCGCCGGCACCTATTTCTTCACCAGCCACATCGCCGAGTTCTATGCGGTCGCCATCGTCTTCGGCATGGCCTATGGCGGGGTGATGCCGCTCTACGCGGTGCTGATCCGCGAAAATTTCCCGCCCCATCTCATGGGCGGCATCATGGGCGCCGGCAGCCTGGTGGCCAATCTCGGCATGTCCATCGGCCCGCTCGCGGGCGGGCTGATCTACGATCAGTTCGCGAGTTATGGCTGGCTCTATATCGGCTCCTTCGGCATCGGCTGGGGCGCGGTGCTGATCGCGCTCACCCTGCGCCCGCCGCGCGGCGCCGCCCCGCAGGCCCAGCCGGCCTAACAGGAAAGGATCACAAAGAGACAGCGAGGCAGCGAGGCAGCGAGGCAGCGAGGCAGCGAGGCAGCGAGGCAGCGAGGCAGCGAGGCAGCGAGAAGCTGCGTTGAAGGACCAGCGAGCGTCCTGGCAACCATTCTTCTCGCCGTCTCGCCGCCTCTTTGTTCAGCTTTCTTGCTCCCCCCTTGACGCCGGCCCACCCCCGGCCCGCTTAATACCAAGCCGCACACGCGCCCTATCGATGCCGCCCGCAACGCCGGGCCCCGCCCTCCCCACCGGAGACCGATAATATGCGCCGTCTGCTTCCCGCCGCCTTCGCCCTCACGCTGACCGCTGCCGCCGCCGATGCCCAAACGCTGCGCATCGGCATGAACAACGACCCCGATATCCTCGACCCCACGCTGTCGCGCACCTTCGTCGGCACCAACGTGATGACCGGCATTTGCGATAAGCTGGTCGATCTCGATGCCCAGCTGAACATGGTGCCCCGCCTCGCCACCTCCTGGGAATATCCCGACAGCAAAACCATCATCCTGCATCTCCGCCCCGGCGTGCTCTTCCACGACGGCGAGAAAATGGATGCGGCCGCGGTAAAATACACGCTGGACCGGCATTTGACCTTCCCCGGCAGCTTCCGCCGCAACGAGCTCGCCGCCGCCGACCGCATCGAGGTGGTCGATCCGCTGACGGTGCGCGTCGTCCTGAAGCAGCCCAACGCCGCCTGGCTCGCCCAACTCACTGACCGCTCCGGCATGATGATCTCCCCCAAAGCGGCCGAGGCCGCCGGCAAGGATTTCGGCCTCCGCCCGGTCTGCGCCGGCCCCTTCAAGTTCACCGAACGCGTCGCGCAAGACCACATCACGCTCGATCGCTTCGCCGATTACTGGGACAAGGGGAACATCCATTTCGACCGGGTGGTCTACCGCCCGATGATCGACAGCTCCGTGCGCCTCGCCAATCTCCAGGCCGGCGCCGTCGAAATCGCCGATATCGTGCCGACCGACGCCGAGACGGTGGCGAAGAACCCCAAGCTCAAGCTCTCCACCGCCAGCAGCCTCGGCTACACCGGCCTCACCATCAACATCGGCAACAACCAAGCCGCCGATACCCCGCTCGGCCGCGACGCTCGGGTGCGCCAGGCGCTGTCACTTTCGATCGACCGTGAAGCGGTGATCCAGGTGGTCTTCGCCGGCCAGTACACGCCCAACGCCCAGCCAGTCTCCCCCGCCCACCCCCTCCACGTCGCCACCCACAAGCCGCCGACCCGTGACGTCGCCAAGGCCCGCGCCTTGCTGGCCGAGGCCGGGGTGAAGACGCCCTACGTCGTTAAGCTGATGATCCCCAATTCGCCGCAGGGTGTGCAGGTCGGCGAGGTCGTGCAATCCATGGCCGCCGAGGCCGGCATCGCCATCCAACCGGTGGTGATGGATTTCGGCACCACGCTGGCCGCCTCGCAGAAGGGCGACTACCAGGCCTTCTTCATCGGCTGGTCCGGCCTGCTCGACCCCGACAGCAATGTCTGGTCCTTCCTCCACAGCGGCGCCGCGCTCAACACCGCGCAATACGCCAACCCCAAGGTCGACTCCCTGCTCGACCAGGCCCGCGAAACCTCTGACCTCGCCGCCCGCCGCGCACTCTACGCCCAGGTCTGGGCGCAAGAGAGCCAGGACCTGCCGATCATCTACCTCTGGAGCCCCCGCTACATCCTCGGCCACGTCGCCGGGCTGAAAGGCTTCCAAACCATGCCGGACGGCATCATGCGCCTGCAGGGGGTGAGCCTCACCCCATAATCCCTAATCCAGGAGAATGACGGGGTCTTCCGGCCGCACGATGCCCTCCACCAGCACCGCGGCGTAGACCCCGGCATTTCCCCCGTGTTCGCGCGCGACATGCCGCAGGATCGCCGGGTCCGCCTCCGCGGTGTCCGGGTCGAGCGTGATCATTTTGCAGCGCGGGTCGGCCTCCAGCAGCATCGCCTCGGCCTTGCCGCCAAGGCGGATGCGCTGGCCGATCAGCGCCTCCTCGGCGAACCCGCCGCCTTCGAGGTCAAGATAGAGGTTCTGCCGGAACCGCCGGAGATCCAGCACACGGCCGGTTTCCTCGGAAAGTTGCGCGATGGTGGCGAGCGACATCAATGACAGCGGCCGGCAATCCGTCAGCCCGCGCTCGGAGCGCGGCAGCAGCACGGCGCCAAGCCGGGCGGCGAGGGCAGGGGAGTCGATGGCGAACGTCTCGCCCTCCGGCATCTCCACATCCAGCGCATAGGCCGCTTCCGGCGCATAAAGCGGCGTGATGCCAGGCCCGAGGCTTGCCGCGGCGGCGAGATCGGGCGGCGCGGCCATCGCCACAGGGTCGCGAAAACGCGGCCGCATCAGCAGCATCGCCGCCTGCTCGCGCGCAGTCATGAACGGAAACCCGGCATGGCCGCCCTGCTTGCGGAACGCATAGACCCGGTCGCCATAAACCCCGGCAAACCCAAGAAACCCGGCATCCACCACCTCGCCGGCCATAGATTTCACCGGATAGCGCCAGACCTCGGCCACACGCCCGATCTCCTGCATCTCAGCCCCCCTGCTGTTGTGCGAAACCGCCGCCCGCGCGAAGCTTTCACCACCGCGAGGAGGTACGCCGTGACCATCATGCAGTCTTTGCCCACGCCGTCCAGAATGTTCGACCGCGTGGCCGATTTCATCGCCACCACCGGTCCCGCCGATATCCCCGCGGACGTGCTGGAATTTGCCGCCCTTCTGGTGCTCGACCTCATCGGCGTCACCGCCGCCGCGAGTGGCATGCAGGCCGGGCGGATCGCTAGGGATCACGCGGCAATGCACTGGGCCGCCGGTCCGGGCGCCCCCGCCGCCCGCCTCCTGTTCGATGGCCGCCCGAGT
>CAIYPH010000436.1 GCA_903928045.1 uncultured Rhodospirillales bacterium | reverse complement strand
TTCACAAAAAGAACACGCTTTCCCCTTCCCTACCGTCAATCCCCAGCCAGCTCCGATTTAATGTGTGATTAACCCCTCCGCGACCCGGGTCTGTCATAATCTAGCGCGACTCGGGACAAGCCTACACAGCATGTTGTGGTCCCACGGAGGTGCCGATGCTCACTACGGGTGATCGCGTGGTTCTGTCGCGCTGGTGCCGCGCCCGGCGGGTGCCGTGGTCGACCGGTTCGGCGAAGGCCGGCGCGCCGGCGGTCACGCTGCATGCCGTGCCCGGGCGGATGTTGCTGCGGATCATGATCGAGGCGGATGGGATGCGGCTGGAGACCGAGACCGGGGACACGCTGGCGGCGGCCTCGGGCCTGCTGGCGTTGCTGGACGCGGTGGATGCCGGGATTGCCATGCTGCCGGAGATCGGCGGGGGACGGGCTCAGTCCTCCGCGGCCGGCCTGAACATGGCGGGATCGGCCATCACGTAGCCCTGGCCGCGCACGGCCTGGATGGTCCGCCCGGCGACGCCGAGGCCGGCGAGTTTGGCGCGCAGCGCGGCGATGAGGTGATCGACGCCGCCCCCGACCGGCGGGGCGCCCTTCAGGGCGATGCGGGCCAGCCAATCCCGCGAGACGAGCGCGCCGCGGGCTTCGAGGAGTTCGGTGAGGATCAGGTGCTCCGCCGCGGTGAGTGCAACCGGCATGGCCCCTTCGCGCAGGATCGCGCGGCTGGGGTGGTCGAGCAGGAGGGTGCCGGCGGGCGGTGATCCGGGCCGGGCAGTTCGCCACCGCAGCGACCGCACCCGGCGGACCAGTTCGTGTGGCGCGAGGGGCATGGGCATGACGTCATGCGCGCCGGCGCCATCCGTGCGCGCGTCGGCCAGTGCCAGGACGCCGCGGCCGGGCATTGCGCTGAAGTGACGCACCAGCGGCGGGCCGGCGTTTTCCGCGAGATTGAGATCGACGACGATGATTTCGGGGCGAAAGCGCTCGGCCAGGTCAGTGGCCTCGGCTGGGGTGGCGGCGATCTCGACCGCCATGCCGTCCCGTTGCAGCGCCGCCTGGGCCGCGGCGGCGAGGGTGGCGATATCGGCGACGATCAGCACGTGAATGCGCCCGGCGGCGCGCGGCTTGGTCACACGCCATCATCCGGCGCCCCTCCCGCCGCCGCGGCGAGGCTGCGCCATTCGGCCTCGGTGAGCGTGCGCACGCCGAGTTCGGCGGCCTTGCGCGCCTTGGAGCCGGCGTCGGCGCCGACCACGACGATGTCGGTTTTTTTCGACACGCTGTCGGTGACCCGAGCGCCGAGGGTTTCGGCCATCGCCTTGGCCTCGGGGCGGGTCATGGTCTCGAGCGTGCCGGTGAAGACGACGATTTTGCCGGCGAGGCCGCCGCCGGAGGCCGCGGGGGCGTCGGCGATTTGCAGTTCGGCGGCGAGCGCGTCGAGCGCGGCGAGGTTGCGGGGTTCGGCGAAGAATTCGACGAGCTCCTCGGCGATGGCCGGGCCGACGCCGAGGATGGAGCCGAGGTCACTGCGGGCCTCGGAGCCGATGGTGACGGCGGCCAGCATCTGGGCGCGCCAGTTGGCGAAGCTGCCGTAGTGGCGGGCGAGCAGCTTGGCATTGGCCTCGCCGATGCGCCTGATGCCGAGCGCGTAGATGAAACGCGCGAGCGGGACCGCGCGGCGGGCGGCGATGGCGGCCATGAGGTTGCGGGCGGACAGCTCGCCCCAGCCCTCGCGGGTGGCGATCTCGGCCTCGCGGGGGGGGAGGTTGCGGAAGATATCGGCGGGGCTGGCGATGATGCGCTCGGCGTGGAATTCGCGGATGGTCTTTTCGCCGAGGCCTTCGATATCGAAGGCGCCGCGGGAGACGAAGTGGATCAGCCGCTCCTCCACCTGGGCGGCGCAGGTGAGGCCGCCGGTGCAGCGCTTGACCACCTCGCCGGGGGGGCGGATGGCGAGGCTGCCGCAGACCGGGCAGTGCGCGGGGAAGACGTAGGGCTCGGGCCCGCGCGGCTGGGTTTCGACCACGCCGACGATTTGCGGGATGACGTCGCCGGCGCGTTGCAGGGTGACGGTGTCGCCGATGCGCACGCCTTTGCGGGCGATTTCGTCCTCGTTGTGCAAGGTGGCGTTGCGCACCAGCACGCCGCCGACGTTGACCGGGGTGAGGCGGGCGACGGGGGTGAGGGCGCCGGTGCGGCCGACCTGGATGTCGATCCCTTCCAGCACGGTGGTGGCTTGTTCGGCGGGGAATTTCCAGGCGATCGCCCAGCGCGGGGCGCGGCCGACGAAGCCGAGGCGGCGCTGGAGGGCGAGATCGTCGAGTTTGTAGACCACGCCGTCGATGTCATAGGGCAGGGATGCGCGCGCGGCGCCGATGCGGGCCTGGAAGGCGGCGGCTTCGGCGCCGTCGGCGAGGCGTTCGGAGAGCGGGTTCACCGTGAAGCCCCAGTCGCGCAGGCGGGCCAGATAGTCCCAATGGGTGGCCGCGACCGGTTCGCTGGCCTCGCCTTGGGCGTAGGCGAAGAGGGAGAGCGGGCGCTTCGCGGTGATGGTGGCGTCGAGCTGGCGCAGGCTGCCGGCGGCGGCGTTGCGGGGGTTGGCGAAGGTCTTTTCGCCTCCCGCCTCCTGGGCCGCGTTCATGGCGAGGAAGTCGGCCTTGGACATGAAGACCTCACCGCGGATCTCGATGCGGGCGGGGAAAGGCGGCGGAAGCTGGACGGGGAGGCCCTTGAGGGTGCGGATATTGGCGGCGACGTCCTCCCCTTCGGTGCCGTCGCCGCGGGTGGCGCCGCGGGTGAAGGTGCCGTTCTCGTAGGTGAGGGAGATCGACAATCCGTCGATCTTGGGTTCGGCGACGAAGGCGAGCGGCTCCGACCCGAGGCCGAGGAAGCGGCGGATGCGGGCGCAGAACTCGTCGAAATCCTCGGGTGCGAAGGCGTTGTCGAGCGAGAGCATCGGCACGCCGTGGCGGATTTTGGCGAAGCCGGAGGACGGCGCGGCGCCGACGGTGCCGGCGGGGTCACCGGCCTCGGGATGGGCGGCGATGAGGGCATTGTAGCGGCGGCGCAGGGCGTCGTACTCGGCGTCGGTGATCTCGGGGGCGTCACGCTCGTGATAGGCGCGGTCGTGGTGCGCGAGTTCGGCGGCGAGGGTGGCGATTTCGGCGGGGGCGGCCGCTTCGGCGGGGTGTTCCGACATCAGGCGGCGCTCCGGCCGGGCGCGAAGGCGCGGCGGGTGGCGAGGCCGAGCAGGCCGGCATCGACCAGGAGGGCGAGGGGCACGCGCGTCAGATCGGCGACCAGGGGGGCCAGGAGGGTGGCGGGAAAGGCGAAGGTCAGCATCGCGGTCTCCCAATTCCGCAGGGGGGTGGAGGCGGCATCGCGCAGCAGCCAGGCGCCGGCGAGGACGGCGATGATCTGGTCGTTGAACGACAGCACGGGCATGGCGATCAGGGTCGCCGCCGCCAGCACGGCATAGCGCAGATGATCCGCGATGGCACGGCGGAACGTGGCGATGACGAGGGCGATCATCAGCAGGGTGGCGCCGGTTTGCGCCCCGTAGGCCAGTCGCAGCGGGGCGTCGAGGACCAGCAAAGCGGCGAGCACGGTCGGGAAGTCGACGAGGTTGATCCGTCCGGTGGTGTAAACGCTGTCGGCGGCGGAGGCGGCCTGGAGGTAGGCGCGCCAGGTCTCGACCCCGAACAGCCCGGCCGAGAGGGCGGCCAGGACCGCGACGCTGGCCGCGGCGGCCAGCATTGTGCGCCAGTGGCCGGCGGCGAGAAGGGCGAAGGGGACCAGCAGGGCGACATGCGGCTTGTAGCTCAGCGCGCCGAAGGAGATGCCGGCGGCGAGCGGGCGGCGGGCGAGGAGATAGAGGCCGAGACCCAGCAGGGCCGCGTTGAGGAAGGCGTTCTGACCCATGCAGATGGTCCAGAAGGTCGCGGGGAAAGCCAGCGCCACCACCAGCCAGCGCCTGCCGGCGCCGATCGTGCGGGTCAGGACGGCGACATAAGCCGCGAAGGTGAGGCCGAGGAACAGGGCGTAGGCGGCGCGGTAGGGCAGCAGGGCCAGAGGCGCGCAGAGGAGCAGGAAGATCGGCGGGTAGAGGAAGAACACGTAGTCGCCGCCGGTGGGGCTGACCTGCTGCTCCATCATCGCGTGGATCGCCTGATCGTAGACCAGCGCCGGGGTGCCGGCGGCGGCGAGTTTGCCGGCGGCATAGAAGCTGATGAAGTCGATCGAGATGGCCCAGGGCTTCGGGCCGAGCAGGCCGGTTTCGTGCAGGATCAGGAAGCCGATGAGGGCGGTTTCGGCGAGCAGGAACACGCCGCCCCAGCGCAGGATCGCGCGCATCGTGCGCTCAGGCCGACCGGCTCACGCGGCGCCGAGCAGGCTGCCGGCGGCGGCGCGGGCGGCGTCGGTCACCGTTTCGCCGGCCAGCATGCGGGCGATCTCCTCGCGGCGTTCAGCGCCATCGAGGGTCTCGACGCGGGTTTCCGCGCGGCCCTTGGCGACCTGCTTGGCGACCCGCCAATGCGCGGCGCCGCGGGCGGCGACCTGGGGGCTGTGGGTGACCAGCAGGACCTGGACGGTTTCCGCGACCCGGGCGAGGCGCTCGCCGACCGCGGCCGCGGTGGCGCCGCCGATGCCGCTGTCGACCTCGTCGAACACCAGGGTGGGGACGGTGGAGCCGCCGGCGAGCACCACTTTGAGGGCCAGCATGAGGCGGGACAACTCGCCGCCGGAGGCGATCTTGGCCAGCGCCCCCGGTTCCTGTCCGGGGTTGGTGGCGATGAGGAAGCGCACGTCATCCGCCCCAGCCGCCCCCCAGGCGCGCTCGGCGAGCGGCTGCACGGCGGCGGTGAAGCGGGCGCGCTCCAGCTTGAGGGGGGGCAACTCGCGGCCGACCGCGCGATCGAGCTTCTCGGCGGCCTTGCGGCGGGCGTCGGACAGTTTGGCGCAGGCGGCGGCGAAGCGGTGCCAGGCGGCGGTGGCGGCGGTTTCGAGGGCCTCGACCTCGGCGGTGCCGCCATCGAGCGCCTCGAGCCGGGCGCGCAGGCTGTCGCGCAAGGCCGGCAGTTCGACAACGGCGACGCCGTGCTTGCGGGACGCCGCCCTCAGCGCAAAGAGGCGTTCCTCGACCCGTTCCAGCAGACGGGGGTCGGCTTCGGCCTCGTCGGCCAGGCGGGAGAGGAGGGATTCGGCTTCGGCCAGCGCCTCCTCGGCGCGTTCCAGGGCGGCGATGACCGGGGCCGCCGGATTGACCGCCTCGACGGACTGGGCCGGCAGCAGGCGCTGCAAGGCGCGACCGGCCGCCCGCAGAGCCGCCGCCGGGCCGGCGGAGCGGCGCTCGCGGGGGGTCAATTCCGCAATCGCCGCCGCCAATGCCTCGGCGCGTTTCTCGCCCTGCTGCAGGCGCTGCCGCTCGGCGGCCAGCGCCGCTTCCTCGCCCTCCTCGGGCGCAAGGTGGGTCAGCTCCTCGACCGCGTGGCGCAGCCATTCCTCGTCGCGCAGGACCTGGGCGATTGCCTCGCGTGCGGCTTCCAGCGCCACCACCGCGGCGCGCCAGGTGCGGTGCTCGGCGGCAACCGAGGCGCGCAAACCGGGCGGCACGCCATAGGCGTCAAGCAGACCGGCATGGGTCACGGGGTCGGCCAGGCCCATCTGGTCGTGCTGGCCCTGGACCTCGACCAGCATCGCGCCGAGGCGGCGGAGCAGGGCCACGCCGACCGGCGCGTCATTGACGAAGGCGCGGGATTTGCCGTCGCGTGCGACCACCCGGCGCAGCACCAGCTCGTCCTCGGGGTCGATCCCCTGCTCGGCCAGCACGGCGAAGACGGGGTGGCCGGAGGGGGGGGCGAACACGGCGGCGACGCTGGCCTGTTCGGCGCCGGCGCGCACCAAGCCCTGCTCGGCGCGGCCACCGAGGGCGAGGCCGAGACTGTCGAGCAGGATAGATTTGCCGGCACCGGTTTCGCCGGTGAGCACGGTGAGGCCGCGGCCGAGCGCGAGATCGAGGCGCTCGATCAGCACGACATCGCGGATGGCGAGCGCGGTCAGCATGGCGTGCGCCGCCGCCGGCCGGGCCGCTGGGTGCGACGCGCCGGGCGGCTCATCGGCCTCAGAACACCGATTGCCAGATGCGGCGCAGCAGGCCGGGCGGCTGGGCCAGGCCATCATCGACCGGCAGCGGCTCGGTCTGCCCGGCACGCGCGAGGGTGTTGTAGCTGTCCTGATACCAGTCGCTGCCGGGGTAGTTGTGGCCGAGCACGGCGGCGGTGCGCTTGGCCTCCTCGGTCATCCCCAGCACGAGATAGATCTCGGTCAGGCGGTGCAGGGCCTCGGCGACGTGGTTGGTGGTCTGGTAGTCGTCGACCACCTTCTGGAAGCGGTTGATCGCGGCGCCATACAGCTTCTGGTCCTGGTAGTAGCGGCCGACCTCCATTTCCTTGCCGGCGAGATGGTCGCGCGCAAGGTCGATCTTGAGGCGGGCGTCGCGGCCATAGGCGCTGGAGGGGAAGCGGTTGACCACCTCGGTCAGCGCGCCGATGGCCTCCTGGGTGCCGCGCTGGTCGCGTTTGATATCCGCGACCTGCTCGTAGAAGCTCAAGGCCCGCAGGTAGTAGGCGTAGGCGATGTCGCGGTGCGAGGGGTGCAACTGGATGAAGCGGTCGAGCGCGCCGACGGCATCGGTGTAGCGCTGCTGGCGGAAGGCGATGTAGCCGAGCATCAACTGGGCGTTCACCGCCCAGGTGGAATAGGGGTAGGTCTGATCCACCAGCTCGAACTGCTGGGTGGCGACCCGGAGGCTGTTGCGCTGCACGGCGTCGAGGCCACGGCCGTAGAGATCCTCGGCGGAGACCGACGTGGGGTCGAACACCTCCTCTTCAGCGGTGCTGCTGAAAGGGTTGAGTTTTGACATCGTCGCGCACCCCGGCAACGCGACGAGCAGCACGAACGCCATCGCAGCGCGTCGGGCCGAGGCATGGTCGAACATCATCAGATCAATCACCGGTCGAGAATCACGAAGGGGCTTATAGCACACCGCTTCCCGCGGCGAAGCCCGTCAAACGGATACGGCGCAATGCCCCGTATCAGACGGGCGCGGCGGCGACCGGCAGGCGGCGCTCCTGCCAGCTGCCGAGTTGCGGCAGGCCGGCGCTGCCTTCGGCGAGCGCCATGGCGCGGCTCGGCGCCGGCATGCGGATGCCCTCGGCCCAGGCCCAATTGGCGTCATCGGCGAACAAAGCGCGCAGGAGACGATTGTTCAGCGCATGGCCGCTCTTATGGCCGACCACACGGCCGATCACCGGGGCGCCGGCCAGCGCGATGTCACCGACCGCATCGAGCACCTTGTGGCGGACGAATTCGTCGCGCATGCGCAGCCCACCGGGATTCAGCACATTGGCGCCATCGACCACCACCGCGTTTTCGAGGCTGCCGCCCCGGGCGAGGCCGGCGGCTTGCAGGGCGGCGACTTCCGCGGCGCGGCCGAAGGTGCGGGCGGCGGCGATTTCGCGCCGGAAGGTCGTCTCGGAGATGCGCAGCGACAGGGATTGCCGGCCGATCGCCGGGTCATCGAAGTCGATCTCCATCGCCACGATCATCTGCGCATGGCCGGTGGTCGGGCGGAGTTCGACCACGGCGTCGCCGTGCTCAACCCGCACCGGGCGGCGCACCACGATCGCCCGCTCCGGCATCGCCTGTTCCTGGATGCCCGCGCAATCGATGAGGAAGACGAAACTCGCCGCCGAGCCGTCGAGAATCGGCACTTCCGGCCCATCCACCTCGACGATCGCGTTGCTGATGCCGAGCCCGGCGAGGGCGGCCATGACGTGTTCCACCGTGCCCACCCGGGCGTCCTGGCGGCCAGGCAAGCCGAGGACCGTGCACAGCATGGTATCCACCACATGATCGAATCGGGCGGGGATATCGATGCCGAGATCGGAGCGGCGGAACACGATGCCGGTGCCGACGGGGGCCGGGCGCAGCACCAGGCGGGACTGCTTGCCGGAATGCACGCCGATGCCGACGCAGTCGATCGCGGTGCGCAGGGTATGCTGCACGCGGAGCGGGCCTTGCATATCGATCATCGCCGACATCCCGTCCATGAGCACCCTCTCCAGGCCGGCGCCGCCCGCGGGAGTGCGGTTGGCTCTGGCACGTTCAAGGCGCCCCGGTCAGGGCACCATTCGGTTGGCGCCACCAAACAAGAGCGGCCGATTCGCAGGGTATCCCCGCTCCTCGGCCGCTGCCAGTCAATGATTGTTGCCGTCTATTACAAGATAACCCGTTGATTATCCATCAATTGATGCATCGCAACAAAGATCGCCGCGATGTTTGGTTGCACTATGAGGATTGCTTGCGGAGGAAGGTCGGAATCTCGATCTTCTCCTCGGCACCGGCCATGCGCGTGGACTCGGCCGGATACTCCATCCGCACCTCCGGCTGCGATGCTTCGGCATGCGGCGCGGCGCCGTGTGGCTGGGCGTGGGGCAGGCCGCCACGAATGGCGCCGGTGACCTTGCTGAACAGGCTGCGCTTGGGCGACGGTGCCGCGGGCTGAGGCCGCGCCGGTTGTTCCGGCGGGTTGAACAACAGGTTCTGGCGCGACGGAGCGCGGGCCGGCTCGGGACGGACGGGCTGCTGGAGATGCTCGGGGATCTTGCGCCTCGGCGGCGGCATATCGTCCGAGATCGGCTCTGCCTCGCGCAGCTGCGGAGCGGCGGCGGGCTCGGCCTGCTCGACGACCGGCTGGCCGGCGGGCTGGCGCAAGCCGGTCGGGCGGGGCGCGGCGTTGGGCACCGGCGGCGGCAAGGTGATACGCCCGATCGCGGGGGCGGCGGTTTGCGGCATGGCCGGCTGCGGGCTCAGGGCCGTGGGCTGGCTGCCCTGCGGCATGCGCGCGACCGGGGCTGCATCCATCGGCTCGGTCATCACCGTGCCGCCGTTGACGACCTGGAGCACCGGGCGCGCCTCGGTCCTGGGCGCGGGGGTGTCGATGCCGGTGGCGACGACGGAGACGCGGATCTTGCCTTCGAGATTGGGGTCGATCGCCGAGCCGAAGTTGATGTTGGCCTCGTCGTCCACTTCCTCGCGGATGCGGTTGGCGGCCTGGTCGACCTCGAACAGCGTCATGTCCTCGCCGCCGGTGATGTTGATCAGCAGGCCGCGGGCGCCGGCCATCGAGGTATCCTCGAGCAGCGGATTGTTGATGGCGGCCTCGGCGGCGCGAATCGCGCGGTTGTCGCCCTCGGCCTCGCCGGTGCCCATCATCGCCTTGCCCATTTCGAGCATGACGGTGCGGATATCAGCGAAGTCGAGATTGACCATGCCGGGCGCCACCATCAGGTCGGTCACGCCGCGCACGCCCATGTAGAGGACGTTGTCGGCCATCTTGAAGGCCTCTTTCCAGCCGGTGCGCTCATTGGCGAGGCGGAAGAGGTTCTGGTTGGGGATGACGATCAGGGTATCGACGTACTGGGTCAGCTCGGCGATGCCGCGCTCGGCCTCGCGGGTGCGGCGGTTGCCCTCGAAGGTGAAGGGCTTGGTGACCACGCCGACGGTGAGGATGCCGCGCTCACGCGCCATGCGGGCGATCACCGGGGCCGCCCCGGTGCCAGTGCCGCCGCCCATGCCCGCGGTGATGAACACCATGTGGGCGCCTTCGAGGTGGCTGTAGATGAGGTCCGCCGCCTCTTCCGCCGCCGCCCGGCCAATCTCCGGCTTGGCGCCGGCGCCGAGGCCCTGGGTGATGTGCTCGCCGAGCTGGATGCGCCGCTCGGCCAGCGAATGCGCCAGCTGCTGCGCATCGGTGTTGGCGACGATGAACTCAACCCCCTGGAGGTTCATCGCGATCATGTTGTCGACGGCGTTGGTGCCGCCGCCGCCCACGCCAATGACGCTGATGCGCGGCGTGAAGTCGGTATGCATGTGCGGAATCACGGTCAGATTCAGGGTCATTTGCGGCTCATCTCCCCAGCGGGTGTCTATTGTATCGTGCATTTGCGATTCGCACCGGCATCACAGCCGATGCTTTAAGAATTCGAATACGCGGCGGAGCAGCCCACGCGGGCTGTCCTGGTCGGGGTCGAGGTCGTGGAAGGCGCGGCCCTCGCCGGCGGCCCAGCCGAGCAGGCCGACGGCGGTGGCGAAAGCGGGGCCGCTGGAACTGTCGGGCAGGCCGCGCACCGGGACGGGGCGTGCGGTGCGCACATCGGCGCCGAGCAGACGGGCCGCCATGTCCCGCGTGCCGGGCAACTGGCTGGCGCCGCCGGTGAGGACCACGCGCTGCAGCGCGATGCGCGCGAGGCCGGCGGCCTCGATGCGTTCGCGTACAAGCTCGAAGGTCTCCTCCAGGCGCGGCTGGATCACACGGACCACCATGCTGCGCGGCACTTTCGAGATGTGGTGGTCCTCCTCGCCGATCATCGGCACGGCGAGCATTTCGCGTTCGTCGTCCGGGCTGCTCTGGGCCGAGCCGAAGAGCGTCTTGAGACGTTCGGCGTGGTTGGGCAGCGTGTGGAGGATGTTGGCGATGTCGTTGGTGACGTGCACGCCGCCGACCGGGATTTGCGCGGTGTGCAGCAGATGCCCCTCGGCGAACACCGCGAGCCCGGTGGTGCCGCCGCCCATGTCGAGCACGGTAGCACCGAGCATGCGCTGACCGGCGGTAAGGGTTGCCATCCCCGCGGCCATCGGGGCGGAGACGAGTTCGGCGATCTCAAGGTCGCAGCGGGCAAGGCATGCATCGAGCGAGCGCAACGAGGTGGTCACCGCGTCGATCACGTTCATCTGGGCACCGAGCTTGGCGCAGAACAGGCCGCGGGGATCGGTGATCCCGGTGTCCTCGTCGACGGTGAAGCCGAGCGGCAGGTTGTGCACGATGCTGCGGCCCTCGAGCGTGGCGCGCTGGCGGGTGGCGGAGAAGACGCGGCGCAGGTCGGCGTCGGAGACCGCGCGGCCGCCGATCTCCCATTCCACATCGAGCAGCCGGCTTTCGGGCTGACCGGCCGAGAGGTTGACAATCACCGATTTTAGCCGGGTTCCCGCCTCCTCCTCGGCCTGGCCGACGGCGAGGCGGATGGCGCGCTCGGCGTCCTCGATGTCGACAATCGCGCCGGCGCGGACCCCCCTGCCCTTCTGCCAGCCGCAGCCGAGCACCCGGGGCGAGCCGTCGGACTCGACGCGGGCGATGACGCAGACGATTTTCGAGGTGCCGATGTCGAGCACGCCGAAGGTGCCGGAGTAGCGCGGCTTGTAGCGCTGCCGCTCGACCGGCTCCTCGGGATGGAGGGAAACCTGGGTGACACCACGCAGACGCGAGATCTCGTTCATGTCGGCTTCCTCGCTAGGATCGGCTTGTCCCCTGCCGGCCGGATCACCAGGCGATCGGGCAGGCGCAGATCGACGGCCTGCAGCGGGCGGTCCAGCAGGGCGTGGCTCGCTTGCAGCGCGGCGAGCTTGGCCAGCGCCGCCTCTTCCGCGCCCTCGGGGAGCAGGATGTCGGCGCCGTTGTTCATCCGGAGGTTCCAGCGCCGCTCGCCGACCCGGACGGCGGCGACCATGCGGGACTGGATCTCCGGCTGCCTGGCCAGCAGCTCCATCAGCGCCGCGACGGATTTCTGCGCGCCGGGGCCGACAACCAAAGGCAGTTCGCTCTCGAAGGTCGCGATGTCGGCATCGGTCACCTTGTCGCCGTTGCGGTCGATGAGCGACTTCTTGCCGCCGAGTTGCCACACCGCGAAGGGCCGGCGCTCGACGATCTGCACCACGATCTCGCCGGGCAGCCGCCGCTCCACGGTCGCGGATTGCACCCAGGCGATCGATTCGATCCGCGCCCGCGCGTCCGCCACCGACATGCCGAGGATCGGGTCACCCTCGCGCACGCCGAGCGCGGCGCGCAGCAAGGGCTCCGGCGTTTTCTCCTGGCCCTCGAAGCGGATGGTCTCGACCCGCAAGCCGAGCCGCCCCGTGGCGTCACCCAGCCGTTCGCCGAAACTTGCGCCCTGGCCGATCGCCTGCGCCACGACGCCGATCAGGCCGATCGCGCCGAGCAGCACGGCGCCGGCGGCGGCGCGGCGGAGGATCTGGCGCTGGCGTTTCCAGATCAGCTTCCACTTGCCCGGACGGTCCGGCATGCGGGCGGCGGGGGCTGGTTGCGGCGGCGTCTTGGCGCGCGGCTTGCGCTTCACGCCCGACATGTCGCGTTCTCCACCATCCAGGCGCAAAGCTGCGGGAAGCTGTAGCCGATATGCGCGGCCTGCTCGGGCAGCAGCGAGGTCGGCGTCAGGCCGGGCTGGGTATTGACCTCCAGCAGCACCAGCCGGCCGGGCTCGCCGGCGGTGTCATCGTAGCGGAAGTCCGAGCGGGTGGCGCCGCGGCAGCCCAGCGCCTTATGCGCGGCCAGCGCCACGTCGAGCGCCTGGGCGTAGACCTGCGGGTGCACCGGGGCGGGGATGATGTGGCGCGAGCCGCCATCGGCGTATTTCGCCTCGTAGTCATAGAACTGGTTCTCGGAGGCGATTTCCGTCACCGCCAGCGCCCGGTCCCCCATCACCGCCACGGTGAGCTCGCGGCCCGGGATATACTCCTCCACCATCGCCGCCGGCCCATAGCTCCAGGCGGCGGCCACCGAGGCGCGGCGATTGCCGCCCTCGCGCATGATCTCAACGCCGACCGAGGAGCCCTCGTTGACCGGCTTCACCACATAGGGCAGGGCCATCGGGTCGGCGTGTTCGAGGGCGGCGATATCGACCATCCCGCCGCGCGCCACCGGCAGGCCATTGGCCGCGAACACCGCCTTGGCGGCCGCCTTGTCCATCGCCAGTGCCGAGGCCCGCACGCCCGAATGGGTGTAGGGAATGCCCAGCCAGTCGAGCACGCCCTGGATCGCGCCATCCTCGCCGAACCGCCCATGCAGCGCGTTGAACACCACGTCCGGCCGCGGATCGAGCGCCGCGATCACCGCGCGCAGATCGTCCTTCACCTCGACCGGCACGACGTCGTAGCCGGCCTCGCGCAGCGCCGTGATCACCTGGCGCCCGCTGGAGAGCGAGACCTCGCGCTCCGCCGATATGCCGCCATAGAGCACCGCGACCCGCCTCATGCCGCATCCTCCGACCGTGCCGCGACGCCGATGCGGCGGATTTCCCAGTGCAGATCGACCCCGCTCATCGCCCGCACCCGCGCGCGCACCTCTTCGCCCAGGCCCTCTATGTCGGCGGCCGTGGCGTCCCCGGTGTTGAGCAGGAAATTGCAGTGCTTCTCGGAGACCATCGCGCCACCGCGCGTGAGCCCACGGCAGCCGGCGGCGTCGATCAGCTCCCATGCCTTTTGGTGCGGCGGGTTGCGGAAGGTGGAGCCGCCGGTGCGGGCTCGTACGGGCTGGGTCGCCTCGCGCGAGGCGCGAATTTCGGCCATCCG
>CAIYPH010000435.1 GCA_903928045.1 uncultured Rhodospirillales bacterium | reverse complement strand
CTGTTCGCCACCGACTACCCCCACTGGGATTTCGATGACCCCGCAACCTGCCTGCCGCTGAAGCTCGACGAGGCCCAACGCCGCGCCTTCTTCCGCGCCAACGCCGACGCGGTTTACGGGCTGGGCTGATTTTGGCGCAGAGCGGTTTTGCTTGCGCCGGCGCGCGCCGGTTTGTATGGTCTGGCTCGCAATTGCAAATCATTCGCAATCGCGAGCCGAAGGATCCCCCGATGCGCCGCCTGCTGCTTGCCGCCCTGCTTGCCCTCGCCGTCGCCCCCCCGGTGCGCGCGGAAGACCCCGGCTTCTCCCTGGTGATCCGCAACCACGTCTTCGAGCCGGCGCGCATCGTGGTGCCGGCGAACGCGAAATTCCGGCTGCTGGTGAAGAACCTCGACGCGTCCGCGGAGGAGTTCGAGAGCAAGGATCTCAAGCGCGAGAAGGTGATCGCGCCCGGCACCGAGGCGGTGATCTTCCTTGGGCCGCTCAAGCCCGGCACCTACCGCTTCGTCGGCGAATATAACGAGGCGACCGCCAAGGGCGAGCTGGTCGCGCAATAGAACCCTGGACACCGCACCGTGCTCTCCACCGCCATCATCGTCTTCCGTGAAATCCTCGAGGCCGCGCTGATCGTCAGCATCGTGATGGCGGCCAGCCGTGGCGCGTCCGGGCGGGGGCTCGCCATCGGCGGCGGCGTCGCCGGCGGCGTCCTCGGGGCGTGCCTGATCGCCGCCTTCGCCGGTGAAATCGCCGCCTCTGTCGAAGGCGTGGGGCAGGAGTTGTTCAATGCCGGCGTGCTGTCCGCCGCGGTGGTGATGCTGGCCTGGCACTCCGTCTGGATGAAGCGGCACGGGCGGGAAATGGCCCGCGAGATGACCGACGTCGCCAACGCCGTGCGCAGCGGCGGGCGGCCGATCCATGTGCTCGGCGTGGTGGTCGGGATCGCCGTGCTGCGCGAGGGCTCGGAGACCGTGCTGTTCCTCTACGGCATCGCGGCCGGCGGCGGCGGGCTGCGGGCGATGGCGATTGGCGGCGCGCTTGGCGTGGCCGCCGGAGTGGCCGTCAGCGCGCTGCTCTACCGCGGCATGCTGCGCATCCCGCCCCGGGTGTTGTTCCGCGTCACCGGACTGCTGATCCTGCTGATGGCGGCCGGCATGGCCTCCCAAGCCGCCGCCTTCCTGGTCGCCGCCGACCTGCTGCCCCCGCTGGGCGCCGAAGTGTGGGACAGCACCGCACTGCTCGACCCCGACAGCATCCTCGGCCGCACCCTGCACGCCCTGGTCGGCTACGACGCACGGCCCGCCGGCGTGCAACTGCTGGTGTTCGCCTTGACGCTGCTGGCCATCACCGCCTGCATGCGCGCCGTCGACCGCCCGCGCGGACGCGCCCGGCCGGCCTGAACAATCCAGGACAGTCGGGGAGTAGGGAAGCAAGGCCAGGGATTCGGCCCGTTGCGCGAAGGCGCGCAGGGGGCAACGCTCTCTCGCTTATGCGCGCCGCTCCCCCGACCGCCCGCGAGACGTTCAGGCGGGCAGTTCGATCAGGATGTCGTCACCGGCGATGCGCACTGCGTAGGTTTTGAGGTCTTCCTCGATCGGCGCTCCCTGGCCTTTGCCGGTGCGGCAGTCGAAGGATCCGGCGTGCAGCGGGCATTCGATCAGCCCGTTTTCGAACCAGCCATCGGTGAGCAGGGCGAAGGCGTGGGTGCAGATATTGTCGGTGACGCAGATCTCGCCGCCCTCGAGGTGATAGACCGCGAGTTGCAGCCCCATGGTTTCCACCGGCACGGCGGTGCCTTCGGCGACGTCGCTCACCTTGGCGATGTTGATCCAGTTTGCCGCTTCACTCATGGACGCACCTTTTGCCGCTACTTGTTGACCGATTCGGATGGCGTGCATCATGGCGCAAGCGCGCGGATGTGTCGCGGGGAGCAGAGTGAATGAGCAGTGAGACGGCCCTGATTCTGGGCGCCGGCCAGACCGGGGCCTATGCCGCGATGGCGTTGCGCGATGCCGGGTTCGCCGGGCGGGTGGTGATGATCGGCGAGGAGGCGCATGCGCCCTACGATCGGCCCCCTTTGTCCAAGGCGATGCTGACCGAGGAGCCACCGCCGGCGCCGGTGGCGTTCCATGACCCGGCGAAGGTGGCGGAACGCCGCATCGAACTGCGGCTGGGCACGCGGGCCGAGGGGATCGACCGCGCGGCGGCGCGGGTGCGGCTGCACGGCGGCCAGGCGGTGGGCTATGACCGGCTGCTGATCGCCACCGGCGGCCGGGCGCGGCGGCTTGGCCTGCCGGGCGGTGAGCGGGTGCTGACGGTGCGCACGCTGGAGGATGCGGCGGCGATCCGCGCCCAACTGCGCCCGGGCGCACGGGTGGTGTGCATCGGCGCCGGGGTGATCGGGCTCGAGATCGCTTCCTCCGCGCGGGCGCGCGGTGCGGAGGTGACGGTGGTGGAGGCCGGGCCCGGCTGCATGGGCCGCTCGCTGACGCCGGAATTCGCGGCCTGGATCGAGGCGCTGCACCGCCGCGCCGGCGTGGCGTTCGAGTTCGGCGCCGCGATCGCGGAGATCACGCCGGACGCGGTGGTGACGGCCACGGCGCGCCACGCGGCGGATGTGGTGATCGCCGGGATCGGCATTGTGCGCAACACCGAGATCGCCGCCGAGGCGGGCCTCGCGGTGGAGAACGGCGTGCTGGTCAACGAATACGCCGCCACCGCGGACCCGGCGGTGTTCGCCGCCGGCGACGTGGCGGCCTTCTTCCACCCGCTCTACGGCCGCGTGCTGCGGCTGGAGGCCTGGCGGCACGCGCAGAACCACGGCATCGCCGCCGGCCGCGCGATGGCCGGGGACGCCAAACCATATGACGACCTGCCGTGGTTCTGGACCGATCAGCACGGCGTCAACCTGCAACTCGCCGGGCTGGTGGACGCGGCGGTGACCACGGTGCATCGCGGCGACCCCGCTTGCGCCTCCTTCGCGGCCTTCCATCTCGATGCGGCGGGGCGGGTGGTGGCCGCCACCGGGATCAACGCGCCACGCGAGGTACGCGCCGCCCAGGCGCTGATCCCGCTGGCCCGCCCGGTCGACGCGGCGGCGCTGGCGAACCCCGCGACCAATTTGCAGCGCCTGGTCGCTGATCTGCGCAAGGGTGCCTAGACCGGCAGCGTCACCCGCGCGCGCAGCCCTCCCGTCGGGCGGTTCTCCAGCACCACGTCGCCGCCATGGGCGCGCAGGATGTTGCGCGCGATCGGCAAACCGAGGCCGACGCCGCCGGTCTCGCGCGAGCGGCTTTCCTCCATGCGCTGGAACGGCTGGAACATCCGCTCCATCTGGTCTTCGGCGATCCCCGGCCCCTCATCGTCGATGGTGATGCTGACCTCCTTTCCCTCGGCCGCCGGAAGCGGCCTGCCGAGGCGGACATGGGCGGCAGAGCCATAGGCGACGGCATTGCCGATGAGGTTGGAGAGGGCGCGCTTGAGGGAGAGCGGGCGGGCGCGGATGGCGAGATGCTCCGGCCCGTCCATGCTGAGCCGCTCGGCGCAGGCGGGGCGCGCGTCGGCGGTTTCATCGAGGATGGTGCGCAGCAGTTCGGCGATATCGATGCGCGAACTTGCCTCGGCCGCGGCGGAGTCGCGCCCGAAGGCGAGGGTGGCGGAGACCATCGCCTCCAGCTCGTCGAGGTCGGCCTGCATGCGCCCGCGCAGTGTTTCGTCCTCGATGAATTCCGAGCGCAGGCGCATCCGGGTGATCGGCGTGCGCAGGTCATGCCCGATGGCGGTCAGCATCAGCGTGCGGTCATGCACGAAGCGGCGGATGCGGCTGGCCATCGTGTTGAACGCCGCCGCGGCGGTGACGACCTCGGAGGGCCCGGACTCCGGCAAGGCCGGGGAATTGACGTCGCGGCCCAGCCGGTCCGCCGCGGCGGCCAGCACGGCGACCGGCGAGGTGAGGCGGCGAACCGCCCAAACGGTCATGATCGCCGCGGCGGCCGTCATCAGCAGGAAGGCGATGATGAAGGAGGGCGAGTTCCACGGTCGCAGCGGTTCCAGTGCGAAGCGCTGGTTGAGCCAGATGCCGTCGGGAAAGCGCAGCCCGATAACGATCATCCCGACATCGCCACCCCCGAGCACCAGGGAGTCCGACGGCCGCAGCAGAACCGGCAGCGGCACCATCTGCATCTCGCCGGTGATCTGGTGGGCGAGGACAATGTCGGCCTGGCGCAGCGGGTCCTGCGGCGGCAGCGGCTCCAGGGCGGTCGCGTGGGTGTCGGCCTGCGCCACATCCGCGATCGCGGCCGGCCGCTCGGCCGCCCCGCGCAATGCCAGGCTGCGATAGGTGCCCATGGCCTGTTGCGCCACGTCATGGATCTGCACGTTGCGCTGCAGATCGGCATGATCGAGCGCGTGGATCACCAGGCCGGCGGCCTGCACCACCGCGAGGCCGGCGAGAAGCACGAGGGCCGTCCGGGTGGCGAGGCTATGCGGCCACGCCGCCTGCCTCACCGGCGTTTGACCTCGGCGGCCAGCACGTATCCTCCGCCGCGCACCGTTTTGATCACCTGGGCGTTGCGCCCCTCATCGTCGAGTTTGCGGCGCAGACGGCTGATCGCGACGTCGATCGCGCGGTCATAGGGGCCAGCCTGGCGCCCGCGCAGCAGGTCGAGCAGCATGTCGCGTGTCAGGACCCGGTTGGCGCGCTCGACCAGGATCGACAGCAGGTCGAACTCCCCGCCGGTCAGCGGCACCTCCACTCCATCCGTCCCGGTCAGCCGGCGCCGCACGGTATCGATCGTCCAATCGGCGAACTGGATCCAGGCGGTCGCATGCACCGGCCCCAGCTCGCCCGATCGCCGCAGCACCGCGCGCACGCGGGCCAGCAGCTCACGCGGGTTGAACGGCTTGGCCATGTAGTCATCCGCGCCGAGCTCCAGCCCGGCGATGCGGTCGTTATCCTCGCCCATCGCGGTCAGCATGAGAATCGGCACCGGCGATTGGGCGCGCAGCCAGCGGGCGAAATCGAGGCCGCTTTCGCCGGGCAGCATCAGGTCGAGCACGATGAGGCTGTACTCGGCCTGCGACCACATCCGGCGGGCCTCGCGCGCATCCTTCGCGGTGCCGACGCGATAGCCTTCGCGCTCGAAAAAACGCGCCAGGAGATCCCGAATTTCGGCATCGTCATCGACGACCAGCAACGTCGCGTCGATCGGCACGGAGGTGGCTTGGGGAATGGCGGCTTCCATCATGGCGCGATGATACCGCATTCCGCCGCCGCCGCGCACTATGCCGGCAGCGCGCCGGGAGGCGGCGCGTCGGCGGGTAATCGGCGGAAAAATCACAGGTTTTCCGGGCACGCGCGGTCATGATGGCGGCGGTGTTGCAATTAGTCGCAATTGCCGCCACAGCCGCACGCATGATCCCCCCCGCACCGCCCCCTGCCGCCCGCGCCGGGCTTGACCGACTGGCGGCTCTGCACCCCGAGTTCGCGGGGATCGAGGCGTCCGCCGGCCCGCTGCCGTGGCGGCGGCGCACCCCGGGATTCGCGGGTTTGCTGCAGGCCATCATGGGCCAGCAGATCAGCAACCAGGCCGCCGCGGCGATATGGCGCCGCCTCGCCGCGCTGCCGGGCGCCCTCACTCCTGCGGGCCTGTTGGCGCTCGATGATGAGGCCTTGCGCGGCGCCGGCCTCTCGCGCCCCAAGGTCTCCCATGCCCGCTCCCTGGCGGCGGCCTATGTGGCGGGGGTGCTCGACGACACCAGGATCGCGGCGATGGACGATGACGCCGCGATCGCCGCGATCTGCGCCGTGCGCGGCCTGGGACCATGGACCGCCGAGGTCTACCTGCTGTTCGCGCTCGAGCGCGAGGACGTCTTCCCCGCCGGCGACATCGCGCTCGCCGGCGCGCTGGCGCACCGTCGCGGCCTCGATGCCCGCCCCGGCCCGGCCGAACTGCGCCGGATCGCCGCGGACTGGGCGCCCCACCGCTCCCTCGCCGCCCGCCTGCTCTGGCACCATTGGCGCCACGTGACCGGGCGCCCGGCGATGGATGACCTGCCAATTCCCTGACCCGCCCGGCCGGTTCGCAAGAGTCTCTTTACCATCGCCCGCTATGGTGCCCGCGCAACCCTGGACATCGCGCCCGATGGCCCCAAACGACGACGCCAACCGCAACATCCCGGCCCCGTTGCAGGAATTCCTGCCAACGACATTTCTCGAGCGCGGCATCGCCGTGCCGTTCACCACGCCGATCCTCCTGGGGACGCGGGCGCGACCCGGCTCGCGCAGCATGATGGAGCTGATCGTGCCCAACCCATCGGGGGGACGGGGCGTCTATATCCTCCCGTGGGAGGATATAACGGCGCTGTGCCGGCCAACCGTGCATGACGCGCGGCTCACCTCGGTGATCGCCGAGGTCCCCGGTGCCACGCCGGCCAGCATTCGCAAGGCGGCCCGCGAGACGGCTGCCCTCGGCCTGGCGGGGCGCGCCGCCGCCGCCGCCGCCCGTTCGGCGGATGTCACCGAGCGGCAGGCCAACCTGACGGCCAATTTCGAGCTGTTGCTGGCCTTGGTCCGACATGTCGAGACGGCCGAGAACCGCGTGCCCGACCCGGAGCGGGAACGGCCGGCGGAGCTGGAGCGGCGGGCCCGGCGGGTCATCGCAAGGATCGCGCCCGAGCTTGGTCGGACCCATGAGGCGATCGCCAACGCGCTGGAAGAAATCGCCGTTCTGTTCAGCGGAGTGGGTTTCGGCGCCGGCTCCAGCCAGGGCCGGATTCCCCGGCTGCTCGGCCGGCTCCTCGAAATGCGCACCAGCTTGCAGCCCTTCATGGAAGCGGCCGCGGGCGATATCGCCCAGGAGGCCGACCTCGTCGCCGGCGCGCTCGACCTGACGATCGGTTGCTCCCGCATCGTGCTGGCCGATATCCACGCCGCCGCGGCCGATGTTCCCGCGCTGCTGCGCCGATGGCTCGTCGAGCCTGATCCCTTGTCGGAACTCCTCGCGCGGCCGGAGTGGTTGCTTGACGGGTGGGACGCCATCGCCGCGCTGTGGGAGACCTGCGCCGCCCATCGCGGCCAGGAGGAAGCGCTCGGCGAGATCTGCGGCCTCATCCCCTCGGTGCCGCGCGAGATCGGCAGTTGGGTCGGTCATCAGTTGAATGTCGATGCCATGGTGCACCGCCATCACCGCAGGGTGATCCTGCTGGAGGACTGGCGGACCGGGCGATGCATAACGGACATCATTCAGCGCAACGAGACACTGCTGGAGCACGCGGCATGACGGAACTGGCGGGCCAGAATGGCACGGTCGCGCGCCCGCTGCTGCGCGCCGTGCAATCGGATCTGCTTGGGGCGCAGGACGTGCAGATCCTCAAGGTCGTCGCCATGGTCGACAAGCTGCCGGCGCGCGGCGCGGCCGACCAGTTCATCGCGCCCATCCGGCCGCGGCTGGCGGCGCTGCGTCCACAGCGGGCGATGAACTTCACCCGCCTGCTGTATCTGCCGCTGCAACCGATGATCGTTCAGCCGACGGCCTGGCGGCGCGATGCCCTGGCCGTGCCCCGCTCGGCGCTGCTGCCGCTGTCCCGCCAGGTCCGTTCCGGGCTCGGCGATGAGGCGGCGGAATTGGATCGCCGGATCAGCGCGCTGACAAGCGTCCATGAAGCGGAAATCCGTACCATCGGCGCCGAGCTGTGGCCGCGCGCCAGCGCGATACTCGCCGCCGCGCCCCCGCCGGAGGATTGGAGCGCGGCGACCGGCCTGCAACCGGCCGATCATCGCGCCATCCTGGATCTCGTGGTCGCGGCCCTCGGCGGCGGCGCCGCGATCGAGACCATCGTGGCGCAGGCTCTGCGCGGTAAACCTCCGGCGGCGGTTGATCTCGAGGTGCTGTTGACACAGGCGCTCGGCGTCGGCGCGACCTCATTCTCGGCGATTGCGATGCTGCTCGCCACGCGCCTGCCGAACGCCCAGCCGGTGCTGATGATGGCCGATGACATCGCCGCACGGAAGGGCGAGCCGGCGATGCGGCTGGCGGTGGACCAGATCATCGACGCGGCGATCGACCGGGTGGAAGCCAACATCTCAGAGAGCGTGCAACTCTCCCAGGCGGCCTCCGCGTTGCGCGGCGTGGTCGCCCTGCTTCAGGATCTCGAACTGCAATGCGCGTCGCGGCCGAGCCGCAAGGCACGGATCGTGCAGTTGCGGCGGTCGATCGATATGGCCAGCCGGGAGCAATTCAACGAGGCGATGACCGGGAAACTTCTGGTCCCCGCCGAGGCGCTGGCCCAGGCGAATGATGCCGAGGTTGCGCAGCTCGAGACCGCCGCACGGGATCTGCGCCGTTTCGAAGGTATCGCGAGCCGCCTCGGCGGCGCCGAGCATTACAGCAGCAAGCTGAAGGCCGCGGCCGGCGCTCTCAAGCCGCGCGATGGCGAGACCATGCAGGTGACCGTCGACCGTGTGCGGCTGATCGAGATCCTGCAGGGCTCCGAGGCCGCGGCGGCGGCCATGCCGTCGTGAGCGCACTCGGAAGGGCGGCCTCCGAAGCCCTACTCGCTGGCCCGCAACCGATGGGTGCTTGAGGCCGCGGCGACCAGGTTGCCGGTCTCGTCCCGCACTTCGCTGCGGCAGAAGAAGATCTGCCGACCGCCGCCGATCCGGGTCCCCGTCGCGGTCAACCGGCCTTGCCGGGCGCGGCCGATGAAGGAGGTCGTCAGGTCGACCGTGACGGAGCGGCGGGCGACATCGCCTTCCGTCCACACGCCCGCGGCTGCGGCCACCTCGTCGAGCAGCGCCATCAGCACGCCGCCATGGGCGGTTTGGTTGCGGTTCATATGGCGTTCGCCGAGATCGCAGATGACGACGCAGTGGCCATCCCCCCACTCGGTCATGCGAAATCCCAGCAGATCATGAAACGGCGAGGAGCGGCCGCGCAGGTCGGTCGATGTGTGGTCGTGCGTCATCACATCGCTTTGCCGCGCCGGGACGCGAACGTCAAACCGGGACAGTGGATCAGGCGATTTGCAGGTTCTGCACGGCGGTCTCGAGCTCGGCGAAACTGGGCATGTGCTGGTTCGGCGCCATTTTCCGCCCGGTCTCGACGCTGACCTGCGGCGCGTTGCCGTGCAGATGAGCCACCAGCACGGCGCGCACCACTTCGTTGTACTTCGACTCCTCCTCGATCACCCCCTTGAGGCGCCCGGCGAAGGGGGCG
>CAIYPH010000434.1 GCA_903928045.1 uncultured Rhodospirillales bacterium | reverse complement strand
GTGGTGAACCTGCTGACCGATCTCGCCTACGGCTTCATCGATCCAAGGGTGAAGCACGCATGAGGGCCCTGTTGCGCAACCCGACCACGGCGATCGGCGCCCTCCTGTGCGCCCTTATCGTCGCCGCCGCCCTGCTCGCCCCCTGGATCGCGCCGTTCGACCCCGTCGACCAGAACATCCTCGATCGCATGCAGCCCCCCGGGGGCGACTTCCTGCTCGGCAGCGACGTTTTCGGCCGTGACGTGCTGAGCCGCATCCTGTGGGGGGCCCGGATTTCCCTCGTCGTCGCGGTCACCTCGATCGGGCTCGCCATCGTCATCGGCGGCGCGATCGGCATGGTCAGCGGCTATATCGGCGGGCGGTTTGACCTGCTGGTGATGCAGGTGATGGACGTGCTGCTGTCCTTCCCCGCCCTCATTCTCGGCCTCATCGTCGTCGCGCTGCTCGGCGCCGAGATCCACAACCTCATCATCGCCATCACCCTCACCGCCATCGCCCCCTTCGCCCGCATCGCCCGCGCCCCGGTGCTGAGCCTCAAGGAACGCGCCTTCGTCGAGGCCGGCCGCGCACTCGGCTTCTCCCATGCGCGCGTGCTGTTCGTGCACATCCTGCCCAATATCCTCAGCGAGGTGCTGGTGATGGGCAGCCTGTGGATGGCCACCGCCGTGCGCACCGAGGCCTCGCTCTCCTTCATCGGCCTCGGCGTGAAGCCGCCCACGCCGACCTGGGGCGGCATGATGCGCGACGGGTTCGACTCCATCCTCGACGCCCCCTGGCTCTCCGTCTTCCCCGGTATCGCCATCCTCATGCTGGTGCTCGGACTCAACATGGTGGGCGACGGGCTGCGGGACGCGACGGACCCGAAATTGTCGGGTTCATGACCGCCCCGATCCTCACCGTCTCCGGCCTGCGCCGGCATTTCACCGCGGTTAAGGGCTTCCCGCGCCCGGTGAAGACCATCGTTCGGGCGGTCGACGGCGTCGATTTCTCGATCCACACCGGCGAGGCCTTCGGCCTGGTCGGCGAGTCAGGCTGCGGCAAATCCACCGCTGCCCGCGCTCTGCTGCGCCTCATCGAGCCCGACGCCGGCGAGATCCGCTTCGCCGGACAGGACGTGATGGCGGCCCGCGGGGCTGATCTGGTGGCGCTGCGCCGGCGCATGCAGATCATCTTCCAGGACCCCTATTCCTCCCTCAACCCCCGCCGCACCATCGGCCGCACCCTGGTGGAGCCCCTCGAAGTCCACCGCATTGCCCGCGGCGCCGAGGCGCGGGCCAGGGCGATCGCGCTGCTGGAGGAGGTCGGCCTCCCACCGGCCGCCATGGGCCGCTACCCCCACGAATTTTCCGGCGGTCAGCGCCAGCGCATCGGCATCGCCCGCGCCCTCGCTTTGGAGCCCGACCTCATCGTCGCCGATGAACCGGTCTCGGCGCTGGATGTCTCGGTGCAAGCGCAGGTGCTCCTGTTGCTGAAGGAGTTGCAGCATCGACGGGGCCTGGCCTTCCTGTTCGTCAGCCACGATCTGAGCGTGATCAGCTGGTTCTGCAGCCGGGTCGCGGTGATGTATCTCGGCCGCATCGTCGAGCAGGGGCCGGTCGCCAAGGTCTTCGCCACCCCGCGCCACCCCTATACCCGCATGCTGCGCGACGCCTCCCCCATCCCGGACCCATCCCGCCGCGGCGTGCTGCCCCGCGTGGTCGGCGAAATCCCCTCCGCCGCCGCCCCGCCGCCCGGCTGCCACTTCCATCCCCGCTGCCCGCGCGCCACCGAGATCTGCCGGACCACCTACCCCGAGTGGGACGATGCCGCGGGCCATGGGGCGGCTTGCCATCACCCGGAAGACACCTGATCGGGATTCATCTGGCGTCAACCAATCCGGTGCAGGATTCCCACATGCATCTCTGGCCCCTCAGCAAAGCCGAAGCACCGGCCCCGCAACCCGCCCCGCCGCGGCATGATCTGGACCACGTGCGCATCCTCCGCCTCATGGTCACCGACACCTATCGCTGGCGCTGCGACTGGGCGACCTGGCGCATCCGCTTCGAGCATGACGATCACGTGCCGCAGCAAACCCTCCTCGAAGTCGGTGCCTTCGTGCGCACCCGCGCTTTGCCCCTCTGCGCCCACGGCGCCGACGCACATGGCAATATTCTGTACCTCGCCGCCGAGGAGGATCTCGCGCCGGTCTTCAGCGCTTTCGGCACCATCCAGCACGGCATTGGCCACATCTCCGCCATCCAGAGCCGTGATGCCTATGAGGACGCCACCCGCATCGCCGTCCTGCTCGCCGAACGCCACCGCCCCGCCCCGCCGGCGAACGACCCGCTATCCCTGCCAGACCTGCAATGGCACGTCTCCGGACAGGACCAGTTCCGCGTCGCCCGCACGAAGGTGAGAGGTCAAGACGTCGTCGTCCGCTTCGGCTATATCGGCGGCCACGAGATGTGGATCGTCGACGTCGACGGCCGGCAGAACTGCGCCCATTTCCGCCTGCGGGCGGATGCCATGTCCAAGCTCGGGGTCGGCGCCGCGCTGGAACAGGTGAACGGTCAATCGAAGCGGTAATACCGCCGCGCATTGTCGTGGAACAAATCGCGCTGCTCGGCGGCGCTGAACGGGGCGATGATTTCCGCGAAAGCATCGACCATCGCGCCGTACGTCATGTTGCGCCGCGCCACCGGATAGTCGGTGCCGAACATCGCGCGCTTGGTGCCGAACGACTCGATGCAGCCCATTACCGTCTCGCGCAGCACGGGGATGGAGCGGTCGGGCGAATAGGCGCCGAAATTCGACACCTTGATCGCGACATTGTCATGCGCGCCCATTAGCGCCAGCCCGCGCCGCCAGCGCGCCATGCCCTCGGCGTCGCGGTCATTGGGGGTGCAGCAATGGTTGATGAGGAACACCTGGTCCGGGTAGTCGCCGGCGAGCTGCGCCACTTCCTCGGCCTGCCAGGGGTTCATCAACAGCTCCAGCGCCATGCCGTGCCGCGCCAGCAGCCCGACGCCACGGCGAAACGCGGGGGTTTCGACCAGACCTTTCTCCGTCCACCGCTTGGCCGGGTCGGGGTGCCAGCGGATGGTCTCGCGCACGCCGACCACCCGGCCGGAGGCGGCGTGGCGCTCGAGGATGCGTTCCACGTCGGGGTCCTGCAGCGGGGCGAAACCGATATAGCGCGTGGCGACGCCGCGGGATTTGTCGAGCGTGTCGAGCCATTCGGTCTCCTCGACAGGGTCCCGCCCGCGGTCCCACACGGCCTCGATATGCACGGAGCCCACCACGTTCTTATCGCCGACATCGCGGAGATAATCGGCCGGCAGATAGGTGTGGCGCATGTAGGAGATGTCGCCCAGCGCGGCCAGGCTCTTGTCGTCGGCGGCCAGCCAGAGATGCCGGCCGAGCGCCAGGTCCCACAAATGGTGGTGAGCGTCGATGATGGGACCTGCGTACATGGAAACTCTCCGCGAATTGACCCGGCCTGCCCACGCGCCTAGCCTCCCGGCCAGCCGACGAAACAAGGGGATACGACCTATGGCAACCAAAGTGGCGAAAATCTGGGAATCTGGAAAGGCCGTCGTCAACGGCTGGCTCGCGATCCCCTCCGGCTTCGCGGCCGAAGTGATGGCCCAATGCGGCTTCGACAGCATCACGGTGGACATGCAGCACGGCGCGCAGGACTTCCAGTCCATGCTGCAATGCTTCCAGGCCATGCAGGCCCATCCGGTGACGCCCATGGTCCGCGTGCCGTGGAATGAGCCGGGCATCATCGGCAAGGTGCTCGATGCCGGCGCCATGGGCGTGATCTGCCCGATGATCAACACCAAGAAGGAGGCCGAGGCGCTGGTGACCGCCTGCAAATATCCGCCGCTCGGCGCCCGCTCCAACGGCCCGTTCCGCGCCGGCATGTATGGCGAGGCGACCTCCTATCAGTCGACCGCCAATGCCGAGACCCTGTGCATCCCGATGATCGAGACCAAGCAGGCGATCAAGAACCTCGAGGCCATCCTCGACGTCGAGGGCATCGCCGGCGTCTATGTCGGCCCGTCCGATCTCGGCCTGTCCTACGGCCTGCCGCCCAAGCTCGACCGCAGCGAGCCCGAGATCCTCAAGGCCTACGACAAGATCCTGAAGGAATGCGGCAAGCGTGGCATCTACGCCGGCATCCACACCGGCGGCTCGGCCGACGCCGCGCGCTGCATCGCCATGGGCTTCCGCCTGACCACGCTGATGAACGATAGCGGCATGATGGCGAGCTTTGCGAAGAATTGCATCGCGGAGACGCGGAAGGCTTCCAAGGGGATTGCCTGAGAGCCTGACCGGAAAAGAGGTTGAGTGATTTCAGTTGGTTGTGATTCCGTAGGTTTGCGAGACACGACGGAGCCACTGATGCCCTGGACTGAAATCACTCGCCCGCAGTATCAGCGGGTGTCGGACCGGTATGCAAGCG
>CAIYPH010000433.1 GCA_903928045.1 uncultured Rhodospirillales bacterium | reverse complement strand
TTAAAGAAGGAAGCAAGTAAGCGCTTCTTTTTTGAAAAAAAGAAGCAAAAAACTTCTATCCCTATGGTGTGTACCGCTTTTACCCATCCGCGGCGGGTACGCCAACGGCAACGAAGTCGGGAAAAGTTTTTTTGGTTCTTTTTGTTCACAAAAAGAACGCCCTTCCCGCAGTTTCCTCAGCCCTTGATCCCTGTCAGCGCCATATTCTCGATGATCCGCCGCCGCAGCAGCAGGAAGACGATGAGCATGGGGACGACGCTGACGACGGAGCCTGCCATCAGTTTGCCGATATCGGCGGAGAAGGCGAACTGGAAGGCGGTGAGGCCGAGTTCCATGTTGAAGAGGAGTTGGTCGTTGGCGATGAGCAGCGGCCAGATGAAGATGCCCCAGCCCTGGATGAAGGCGAAAATGCCGACGGCGGCGAGCGCGTTGCCGGAGAGGGGGGCGATGACGCGGCCGAGAATCCACCATTCGCCGGCGCCGTCGACGCGGCCGGCTTCCATCAGTTCGATGGGGATGGCGGAGCTGACGTGCTGGCGCATCAGGAAGATGCCGAAGGCCATGAAGAGGTAGGGCAGGATGATGCCCTGGTAGGTGTTGATCCACTCGATGCCGACGAGCTGGATGTAGAGGGGGATCATATAGGCTTCGAACGGCACGATGGCGGTGGCAAGCACCAGGCCGAACAGCAGGCCGCGGCCGGGGAACTGGTATTTCGCGAAAACGGTGCCGGCGATCAGGGAGGTCAGCATCACCGAGGCGGTGCTGACGAGGGCGATGACGGCGGAGTTGAGGAAGAAGCGGTGGAAGGGCGCGGTTTCGAAGGCGCCGGAGAAATTGGCGGTGGTCCAGGTTCGCGGCCAGAAAACCGGCGGCCAGATCGCGATTTCGGCGGCGGATTTGAAGGCGGTGACGAACATCCACAGCATCGGCATCACCATCACGGTGGCGCCGAGCATGAGAAGGGCGTGGCAGGCGAGGATGCCGATCCTGGCGAGCGGGCGTTGCTTGGCCATCAGCGCGGCTTCGCCTCCTTTTCGCGGGCGAGGGTGAACTGGATGACGGTGAGGCCGAGCACGATGAGGGTGAGGATGACGGCCTCGGCCGAGGCGTAGCCCATGCGGAAGAACTGGAAGCCGTTGGTGTAGATGTCGAACACCAGCATGCGCACGGCCTGGCCGGGGGCGGATTGCGAGCCGAGCGTCATCACATAGACCTGGGTGAAGACGTTGAAGGCGTTGATGGTGGAGGTGACGATCACGTAGAGCAGGATCGGCCGGAGCAACGGCAGGGTGATGCGCCAGAAGCGCTGCCAGTCCGACGCGCCATCGATGCTGGCGGCTTCGAGATACTCGGCGGGGATGTTGCGGATGCCGACCAGGAACAGCAACATGTTGTAGCCCAGCACCTTCCACACCCCCATGATCACCAGTGCCCATAGCGCGATGGAGGGTTCGGTGAGCCAGGCCACCGAGGGCAGGCCGACGAGGGAGAGGCCGTAGTTCAGGATGCCGTAGTTGTAGTCGTAGATCCATTTCCAGGCGATCGACACCGGCACCAGCGGGGTGATGACGGGGAGGAAGTAGACGGTCTGGTAGAAGGCGGAGAGGCGGGATTTGCGGCTGAGGAAGACGGCCAATGGCAGCGCGATGCAGGTGCTGAGTGCCACTGTGGAGAAGGAGTAGATCGAGGTGTTTTTCAGCGCGAGGAGGAAGTTCTCGTCCTCCAGCAGGCCGAGGTAGTTGTCCCAGCCAACGAAGGGGCGGCGCGGGCTCAGCAGGTTCCACTTGTAGAAGCTCAGCAGGAAGCTGAAGCCGATCGGGATGATGCGGACATAGAAAAACAGCGCGACCACCGGCAGCAGCGCCACATAGCAAAACAACATGATACGCCTGCGGCGGAAGAACCGCCGCAGGCTGCCGGTGTCGCCCGCCACGGTGTCAGGTGCCGTAGAGGTCGTTCTGCTTCAGGATCTGGTCGGTTTGCGCGGCCGCTGTCTTGATGAAGGCGGCGAGCTTGGCAGGGTCCTGCAGGGAGGCGTCGGTGTAGGCGCCGGGGAGGCGATCGGCGAGACGGCTCTCGATTTCGTCCCACGCCGCCATCACCGGCTCGGGGTAGAACTGCACGCCCTCGGTGGGGGTGACGAATTCCTTGTACTGCGGAATGTCCTTCAGCAGCGGCGACCAGTCGACATCCGCCCGCGCGGCGACCCAACCGGAGAGCTGGGTGAGTTTCACACTGGCCTCCTTGGAGGAGAGGAACAGCATGAAGTCGTAGGCGGCATCGATGTTCTTCGACTTGGCGTTCACCCACAGGCCGTTGTGCTGCAGCAGGGTCTTGTGCGGGCCGCTGCCCCAGGCGGGGATGGCGGCCACGCCGTAGTCGAGATTGGGGGCCTTCTCCTTGATCTCGCCGATCACCCAGGCTTCGCGGATCAGCATGGAGGTGTTGCCGGCGACGAAGGCGGCGGCGTCATGCTGCACCTTGGGGTCGTCCACCTTCTCCACCTGGACGGCGTCGACGTAGTATTTCAGGGCGTTGCGGCCGGCATCGTTGTCGTAGCCCTGGTGGTATTTGCCCTTTCCGTTGGGCACGATCAGCGTGCCGCCCGCGGGCTCGAGGATGAAGCGGAATTTCTCGGCGATGCCGCTGCCCTGGCCGGAGAGCCGGAGGCTCATGCCGGAGCGGGTCATCTTCCCCGTGGCATCGAACTTCACCAGTTTCTTGGCGTAGGCCATCTTATCCTGGAAGGTCTTGGGCGGGCCGTCGAGCCCGGCTTCCTTGAAGTGCGCCTTGTTCCAGAACATCGCCGGGGTGCTGAACAGCTGCGGCAGGCCGTAGGTTTTCCCCTCGACGGTGAACTGCTCGATGCTGGTCTTGCGATAGGCGCCGCCTTTCAGCAGCCCCTCCACCGCGGCCGGGTTCGGCTTGATCATGCCGGCTTCAATGAACTTGATGGCGAGGATCTGCCCGACGTCAAATACATCCGGCCCGGTGCCGGTGGGCACCGCCGCGGCGAGTTTCTGCTCGTGCTCGCGCAGGCTGGTGCTGAGGATGGTGATCTTGGTGCCCTTGGCCTTGGTGTATTCTGCGCCGATCGCCTGATACCAGGGGACCAACTCCGGGTAGCCTGTCCAGATGGCGAGCGTGGCGTCGGCGGCCTTCGCCTTGCGCCCCGCCGCCATCGCGAGACCCGCGCCCGCCGCAAGCCCCATCGCCGAACGCCGGCCGATCTGCGTTTGTGTCATGACAACCCCCTCCTTGCATGGATGAACGGAGCTTAGGCTGGGGTTTCCATCCGGTGCAACCGCCGCTGCTTGACGCGCCGCCTGCGCCGCGGACACTGTCGCTACCCCAGAAGCCGGAGCCCGCAATGATCGACCCCGCCACATCCCGCGTCCTCATCACCGGCGCCGCGGGGGCGATCGGCTCTGCTCTGCGCGAGGGGTTGCGGGACCGTTATCGCCATCTTCGCCTGACCGACATCAACCCCGTCGGTGATCTCGCCAACAACGAGGAATTCATCCAGGCCGATGTCTCGGATCGCGGGGCGCTGGAGAAGTTGATGCAGGGCGTCGACGCCCTGGTGCACATGACCGGCGCGCCCGCCGAGCATGACCTGGAGACGCTGTTCCGGGTGAACAACCGCGGATTGTATGACGTGCTGGAGACCGCCCGCCTCGCGGGGGTGAAGCGCATCGTCTACGCCTCCTCCAACCACGCCTTCGGGTGCTACCCGATCGAGGTGCCGGTCTCGCCTGCCATGCCCGTCCGGCCGGACAGCATGTACGGGGTGTTCAAGGTGCTGGGCGAGGCGATGCTGCAATACTACCGGGACCGCCACGGCATCGCTTCGGTCTCGCTGCGGATCGGCACCTACCGCCCTTTGCCGATCGATCAGCGCTCGCTCGCGACCTGGCTGAGCCCGCGCGATATCGTGCAACTCGTCGACCTCTCGCTACGCCACCCCGACCCAGGCGCGCTCGTGGTCAACGGCTATTCCGGCAATACTCGCATCAAAACGCAGGACCCCAACTGGGCAACCCTCGGCTACGTGCCGCTCGACAACGCCGAGGATCACATCCCCATGCTCCGCGGCATGGGCGTGGATATCGACGGTCCCTGGGAATACCGTGCACACGGCGGCAGCTTCGCCACCCAGCCGGAGAAGCCGCCGGGCATTTGAGGCCGGACGCAGATGGGCTTTGCCGCGGCGGCGCGGGGTTGCTAGGCTTGGGTCAACCGATGGGAGACTAACCATGATCAGCCGCCGCGCTTTGATGTTTACCGCCTCCGCGACGCCCTTCCTCTCGCTCGCGGGGCCTGGGATGGCCGATACGCCAAAGGACACGTTGGTTCTGGGCATGGCGATCGACGACATCATCAGCCTTGATCCCGCCCAGGCCTTCGAATTCTCCGGCGGCGAGGTGGATGGCAATTGCTACGAGCGGCTGGTGATCCCCAACCCGAAGAACCCGAGCGAACTGGTCGGTGAGATTGCCGAGAAGTGGACGATCTCGCCGGATGGGCTGACCTTCACGTTCACGCTGAAGAGCGGCATGAAGTTCGCCTCCGGCAAGCCGATCACCGCCGAAGACGCCGCGTTTTCGTTGCAGCGCGCGGTGAAGCTGAACAAGACCCCGGCCTTCATCATCAACCAGTTCGGCTTCACCAAGGACAATGTCGACGAGCGGATCAAAGCGACCGGCCCGCTGACGCTGACCTACACGATTGGTGAGACCATCGCGCCGTCCTTCGTGCTCTACTGCCTCTCCGCCAATGTCGGCTCCGTGGTGGAGAAGGCGGTGGTGATGTCGCATGACGTCAATGGCGACATGGGCAATGAGTGGATGAAGTCCAACAGCGCCGGCTCCGGCCCCTTCGTGGTGCGCTCCTGGAAGGCCTCCGAGAGCGTGATCCTCGACGCCAACCCGAACTCGCCGCTGAAGCCGAAGATCCGCCGCGCGATTATGAAGCACATCCCTGACCCCTCGGCGCAGATGCTGCAGTTGAAGCAGGGCGATATCGACATCGCGCGCAACCTGCTGCCGGATCAGCTGAAATCCGCCATGACGGACAAGACGCTGCAGACCAGCACGGCGCCGCGCAGCTACGTCATGTACACCTGCATGAACCAGAACCACCCGATGCTCTCCAAGCCGCAGGTGCGTCAGGCCATCAAGTGGGCGATCGACTACGAGGGCATCCACGCCAACATCGTCTCCACCACCCATGTGGTGCAGGAATCCTTCATCCCGCAGGGCGTGCTCGGCTCGATCAATGACCGGCCGTTCAAGAAGGACATCGCCAAGGCCAAGGCGCTGATGGCCGAGGCTGGGCTCGCCGGCGGCTTCGAGATCACGCTCGACCACTCCAACGTGCAGCCGGTGCCCGACATCGCGCAGACCATTCAGGCCAATCTCGCGGAAATCGGCATCAAGGCGACGCTGGTGGCCGGCGAAGGCCGCCAGGTGATCACCAAGTATCGCGCCCGCCAGCATCAGCTGCTGATCCAGGCCTGGGGCATCGATTATTTCGACCCGCACTCCAACGCCGAGACCTTCTGCGTGAACGTCGACAACTCCGACGGCGCGCGCAGCAAGACGCTGGCCTGGCGCAACTCCTGGCAGGATGCGGACCTGACGCAGCGGGCGCTGGCCGCGGTGAAGGAGACCGACACCAAGAAGCGCGCCGAGATGTATGCGCAGATGCAGCGCGACCATCACCAGCGCGGCCCCTTCGCGCTGATGTTCCAGAGCGTCGAAATCGCGGTAATGCGCAAGAACCTCGCGCATTTCGCGGTGGCGCCGATGTATTCGCGCACCCGCTTCGATACCGCCGCCAAGACCTGAGCGGCAGCGCATGGCCGCTGGCGGCGCGCGACGGCTGGCGGCTACGGCCGCCAGCGTTCCCATCACGCTGTTCGGGTTGGTGCTCGTCACCTTCCTGATCGGCCGGGTGATGCCGATCGACCCGGTGCTGGCGATCGTGGGGGACCGCGCGCCGGCGGACGTGGTGGCCGCCACGCGGCTGGAGCTTGGGCTCGACCTGCCGCTCTACATGCAGTTCTGGATCTACCTCGGCAAACTCGCGGTGGGCGATCTCGGCCGCTCGGTGATGACCAGCCACACCGTGTGGGATGACATCAAGCGGTTCTTCCCGGCGACGATGGAGCTGGCGACGGTGGCGATCATCATCGCCTCCGCCATTGGCATCCCGGTCGGCGTGCTGGCCGCGGTGAAGCAGGGCTCGCGGTTCGACCATACGGTGCGGGTGATCTGCCTCGCCGGGCACTCGCTGCCGACCTTCGTGCTGGCGCTGATTTCGCTGCTGGTGTTCTACGCCACGCTGCATCTGGTGCCCGGCCCCGGGCGGCAGGATGTGGTGTTTGACGAGATGGTGCCGGTGATCACCAACTTCCTCACCGTGGACGCAGTGCTGGCCGGCGAGTGGGACGTGTTCTGGGATGCGGTGGCGCATCTGATCCAGCCCGCCGGGGTGCTGGCGTATTTCGGCATGGCCTTCATCGCGCGCATGACGCGGGCCTTCATGCTGGACGCGCTGGCCGGGGAATACATCATCACCGCGCGGGCCAAGGGACTTTCCACCGCGCGGGTGATTTGGAAACACGCCTTCGGCAATATCGCGGTGCGGCTGGTGACCATTCTGGCGCTCTCCTATGCCGGGCTGCTGGAGGGTGCGGTGGTGACCGAGACGGTATTTTCCTGGCCGGGGCTCGGCCAATATCTGACGATTTCGCTGCTCAACGCCGATATGAACGCGGTGCTGGGGGCGACGCTGGTGGTGGGCGTGACTTACCTCGCCTTCAACCTGCTGGCCGATCTGCTCTACAAACTGCTGGACCCGCGCGTGCAATGAGCGCGACCACGGGACAATCCTGGCGGGACTGGTTGCTGACCGATACGCCGGCCTCGCGGACGCAGGCGGCCTGGGGCGAGCGCTACCGGCTGTGGTGCAGCTTTCGCTCCAACGGGCTGGCGATGATCGGCCTCGTCGTGGCGCTGGCGATGGTGGTGCTCTCGCTGTCCGCCCCGCTGCTCGCCACGTATGATCCCAGCACGCAAGAACTCGCCAACCGCCTGGCACGGCCCTCCGCCGAGCATTGGCTGGGCACCGACGAGCTGGGCCGCGACGTGTGGTCGCGTATTCTCTATGGCGGTCGGGTGACGCTCGGGATGGTGGTGGCCGTGGTGGCGCTGGTGGCGCCGCTGGGCCTCGCGATCGGCTGCATCGCCGGCTATTTCGGCGGGTTCGCCGATCGCGCGCTGATGCGGGTGACGGATGTGTTTCTCGCTTTCCCCCGGCTGATCCTGGCGCTGGCGTTTGTCGCCGCCATCAAGCCCGGCATCACCTCGGCGATTTTCGCCATCGTGCTGACGGCCTGGCCGCCCTATGCGCGCCTGGCGCGTGCCGAGACGATGACCATCCGCAATACCGACTTCATCGCGGCCGTGCGGCTCACCGGCGCCTCGCCAGCGCGGATCATCCTGCGCCATGTCGTGCCGCTGTGCCTTGGCTCGCTGGTGGTGCGCGTGACGCTCGACATGAGCTCCATCATCCTCACCGCCGCCTCGCTCGGCTTCCTCGGCATGGGCGCCCAGCCACCCTCGCCGGAATGGGGTGCCATGATCGCGACCGCGCGACGCTTCATCCTGGAGCAGTGGTGGGTGCCGACCATCCCCGGTGTTGCGATTTTCGTGGCGTCGCTCGCGTTTAATCTCCTGGGGGATGGATTGCGGGATGTGTTGGATCCGAAGCAGCGATGATGCGGGGAAGGGAAGCGTGTTCTTTTTGTGAACAAAAAGAACCAAAAAAACTTTTTCTAACTTCGTTGCCGCTGGCGTACCTTCGCGGGATCGCTGGGAGCGGTACACAGCAAGTGGATAAAAGTTTTTTGGTTCTTTTTTTCAAAGAAGAAGCGCTTTGATGCGCGTCGAAATCCAGAACCTCACCATCTCCTTCCCGACTGCGACCGGGATCAGCCACGCCGTGCGCGGCGTCTCGCTCGATATCGGCACCGAGAAGCTCGGCATCGTCGGCGAATCCGGCTCGGGCAAGTCACTCACCGCGCGCTCCATCCTGAAGCTGCTGCCGCGCTCGGCGCGGATTACCGCCGATAAGCTGAGCTTCGATGGCATCGACGTGCTGACCGCCAATGAGAGTGCGATGCGCGCCATCCGCGGCAAGCGCGCCGGGCTGATCCTGCAGGACCCCAAGTATTCGCTGAATCCGGTGATGACGGCCGGCGCACAGATCGCGGAATCCTGGCGTATGCACCGCAAGGGCGGCGCGCGGGAGGCGCGCGAGGCGGCGATCGATCTGCTGGCCCAGGTGAAAATCAACGATCCCGGCCGGGTGTTTGACGCCTATCCGCATGAATTGTCGGGCGGCATGGGCCAGCGGGTGATGATCGCCATGATGCTGGCACCCGACCCTGAATTGCTGATCGCCGACGAGCCGACCTCGGCGCTCGATGCCACGGTGCAGGCGGAGATCCTGCGGCTGATGGAGGATCTGGTGGCGCGGCGCGGCATGTCGCTCATCTTGATCAGCCACGACCTGCCGCTGGTTTCGCATTTCTGCGACCGGGTGGCGGTGATGTATGCCGGGCGCATTGTCGAGCAGCTTGGCGCCGGCGAGTTGGCCCAGGCCAAGCATCCCTATACCCGCGGATTGCTCGACTGCATGCCCGCACTCTCGCAGGTGAAGCCGCGGCTGCCGGTGATGACGCGTGATCCGGCGTGGCTGGCATGATCAAGATCGAGAACCTGCATGTCCATTTCGGCGCGGTGCATGCGGTGCGGGGCGTGTCCTTCAATGTGCCGGCCGGGGCGTCCTTCGGCATCGTTGGCGAATCCGGCTCCGGCAAGTCCACCGTGCTACGCGCGCTGTCCGGGCTGAATGACGACTGGACCGGAAGCATGCGCATCAAGGGCACCGCCCTGGCGCCCCGCCGTGGCAAGGACTTCTTCCGCCGGGTGCAGATGGTGTTCCAGGACCCCTATGGCTCGCTGCACCCGCGCCAGACCGTGGATCGCGCGCTGTCCGAGCCGCTCGAGGTGCACGGGATGGATCAGCACGAGCGGCGCATCCTGCAGGCGCTGTCGGAAGTGGCGCTGCCGCCTTCCGTGCGGTTCCGCTACCCGCATCAGCTGTCCGGCGGCCAGCGCCAGCGCGTGGCGATCGCGCGTGCGCTGATGGCCGAGCCCGAGGTGCTGCTGCTCGATGAGCCGACCTCGGCGCTGGACGTGTCGGTGCAGGCGGAGGTGCTGAACCTGCTGGCCGATTTGCAGGAGCGGCGCGGCCTCACCTATTTGCTCGTCAGCCACAACCTCGCGGTGGTGGCGCATCTCTGCCCGATGGTCGGCGTGATGCAGGGCGGCGAGATGGTGGAGACGGTCAGCCGCGCAGATCTGCGCGCCGGGCGGACGGTGCATCCCCACACCACCGAATTGCGCCGGTTGAGCACGGAGCTCGAGGAGGCCTGACATGCAGCCCGGCAATCGCAAGTTCACAGAGAAGGTCCTCGCCCGGGACGGCGTAGGGCTCGCCACCGACATCTATTTGCCCGACGGGCCCGGCCCCTACCCGGTGGTGCTGGAGCGCACCCCCTATGGGCGTGACCTGGTCAGCCGCAGTGAACTGACCGCCGCCGACCGCACCGCGATTTCGCGCGCCGATCTCGCCGGGTTCTTCACCGCGCATGGCTATGCCGTGGTGTTCCAGGATAATCGCGGCCGCCATGGCTCCGAGGGCGTGTTCGTCAAATACCTCTCCGACGGCGAGGACGGCTATGATTGCTGCGCCTGGATCGTCGCGCAGGAGTGGTGCGACGGCCGTATCTGCACCATGGGGCTGTCCTACGCCGCCCATACCCAGGCCGCCCTTGGCTGCCTCGACGCGCCCGGGGTGGTGGCCCAGGTGCTCGATTGCGGCGGCTTCGCCGATGCCTGGCGCGGCGGCATCCGCCAATGGGGCGCCTTCGAGCTGAAGCAGGCGACGTGGGCGCACAAGCAGGCCATCCTCTCGCCAGAGGCCCAGGCCGACCCGGTGATGAAGGCGGCCCTTGAGGCCGAGGATATCCGCGACTGGTTCACCCGCATGCCCTGGCAGGAGGGCCATTCGCCGCTGCGCCACCACCCGGACTACGAGGCCTATCTGTTCGACCAGTGGCGCCACGGCACGTTCGACGGCTACTGGCAGCAGGTCGGCATTTGGGCGGAGGGCTTCCACCACCGCTACAGCATGGCCGATTGCGTCCACATGTCGTCCTGGTACGACGCCTATCCGCTGACCGCGACGGGCAACTATCTCGGCCTTAAGAAGGCCGGCCGCGGGCCGCAGCGTCTCATTCTCGGCCCCTGGACGCATGGCGATCGCAGCGACACTGTGTTCGGCGACGTCGATTTCGGCCCCGACGCGGCGATCGACTCCTGGGCGGGCGACTGGAAGCAATACCGCCTGCGTCACTTCGATAGCGTCATCAAAGGCAGGCCCAACCCGGAGCCGCCGGTGCGGCTGTTCATGATGGGCGGCGGCTCCGGCCGCAAAACCACCGCCGGCCATCTCGCCCATGGCGGCCACTGGCTGCGGTTCGCCGGCTGGCCGCCGCCGGAGGCGATACCGATGGCCTATCACCTCCATCCCGCCGGGCGGCTCGACCCCGCCGACCCATACGACGACGCCGAGCCGGTGTCCTTCGATTTCGACCCCGCCAACCCTGTCCCGACCATCGGCGGCACGCTCACCAGCATGGAGCCGGTGGCCTCCGGCGGCGCCTGGAACCAGGTTGAGTCCCCCGAATTCTTCGGCTGCAAGCCGCCATACCTGCCGCTCGCCTCCCGCGCCGACGTTTTGGCGTTCCAGACCAGGCCGCTCGCCGGCCCTGTCCGCGTCGCCGGGCCGCTGACGGCGACGCTCTGGGTCGCGACCGACGCGCCGGACACCGATTTCACCGCAAAGCTGCTCGATATCTACCCTGCCTCCGCCGACTACCCCCAGGGCTACGCGCTGCTTCTGGCCGACGGCATCTGCCGCCTGCGCTACGCCGAGGACCCCGCCCGGCCCCGCCTGCGCAAACCCGGAGAGGTGGTGAAAATCACCATCACGCTGTTCCCTACCGCCAATGTCTTCATGCCGGGCCACCGCATCCGGCTCGACATCTCTTCCTCCAACTTCCCAAAATACGACGTCAACCCCAACACCGGCGAACCGGAGGGAGCAGCACGGCGCAAGCGCGTCGCGGTGAACACAGTGTTCATGGACGCGACCCGCCCGAGCCACGTGACGCTCCATCTCCTGCCGTGAACTGAACCGAGACCATCATGCCGCAGCCCGACCATATCTCCGCCTTCGGCGTGCCGGATGCCGCCACGCTCGACGACGATCTCAAGACGATCTGGGCGAAATGCGTGGAGAAACTGGGCTTCGTGCCCAACGTCTACCAGACCTACAGCCTCAAGCCGCAGCGCCTGCGCCACTTCATGGCGATGTACAACGACATCATGCTGGCCCCCTCCGGCCTCTCTAAGCTGGAGCGCGAGATGGTCGCCGTCGTCGTCTCCTCCGCCAATCGCTGCTACTACTGCCTGGTGGCTCACGGCGCCGCGGTGCGGCAGCTCTCGGGGGACCCCGAACTTGGTGAGATGATGGCGCTCAATTACCGGGTGGCGAAGCTCGATGCGCGCCAGCGGGCGATGCTGGATTTCGCCTGGAAAATGACCACCACACCCTGGCTGATCGACGACGCCGACCGCGGGGGTCTGCGCATGCTCGGCCTCTCCGAGCAGGACCTGTTCGACCTCGGCGAGACGGTCGCCTTCTTCAACCTCTCCAACCGCATGGCCTCAGCCTCCGACATGATGCCGAACCGCGAATACCACCAGGCCGCGCGCGGGGCCGTCACGGCCGAACCGCCGGCGCCCCCGGCCCTGGCTCCCACCCCCGTTTCGCCTAGCGTCGCGAAGCAAGTGCCGGCAAAGCCGGGTGTGAAGCGATGAGAAAGCGCGTTCATTTTATGAACCAAAAAATCGGAAAGCTTCTTGTGCCATCCATGCCGTTGGCGGACCTCGATTTCGAGACACCAAACGAAGACTTCGCCAAGCTGCTGGCCGTTCAGGCTAGGCAAAACCAAATCCTCTCCGCCGGTGTTCGCTCCCAAAATTGAATCCGCCGTTCTTTTTGTTCACAAAAAAAGACCTTCCCATCGTCCACTCCCGAAATAGTATCTGCTCTCACCGGTTGGCGCGCTCGAGCACACCGTGCAGCAGCACATCGGCGCCGGCGGCGCAGTGCTCGGGCGTGCACCATTCGAGCTCGCTGTGGGAAATGCCGTCCCGGCAGGGCACGAAGATCAGCTCGGTCGGGCAGATTTTCGTCATGTTGAAGGCGTCGTGGCCCGGCCTGGTGCGCATGCGCTGGCAGGAGAGGCCGAGTTTGGCGGCGGCCGCTTCGGCGACGGCGATCATGGTCTCGTCGAAGTGGATGGGGTCGCGCCGGCGTTTGACCAGGATGTTGAAGGTGAGCCCGGTTTCGGCGGCGATGGCGGTGCGAGCGGCCTCGATGGCGGCGTCCATCTCCAGCAGCCCGGCCTCGTCGGGGTGCATGATGCCGTAGCTGAAGGCGGCTCGGTGGGGGATGTTGATGCGGTTATTGGGCCAGATGTCGATCACCGTGGAGGAGGCGGAGCCGGAAGGGGCATGGGCACGGCCGACGCGGTCGATGGCGTCGATCAGTTTCGCCGCCCCCACCAGCGCGTTGCGCCGGCGCAGCATCGGCTCGGACTGGATGTGGGAGTTGGCGCCGATGCATTCGAGATCGACGAAGATCGAGAAATGGCTGTGCGTCACCGCGCCGATGGTGATGCCGGCCGCTTCCAGCAGCGGGCCCTGTTCGATGTGGAGTTCGAAATAGCTGTCGACCGGGCGGCCGCCCATTGGGGTGTCGCCGTGGTAGCGGATGCGGCGGAGTTCCTCGCCGAAGCGCAGCCCGGCACGGTCGGTGCTGGCATGGGCGGCGGCGAGATCGAGTTGGCCGGCGAAGACTGCCGAGCCCATGAGGCCGGGGGAGAAGCGGGCGCCTTCCTCGTTGGTCCAGTTCACCACCTCGAGCGGCCGTTTGGTGACGATGCCGGCCTCGTGGATGGTGCGGGCGACTTCGAGTGCGCCGAGCACGCCGAGCGGGCCATCGAATTTGCCGCCGGGGGACTGAGTATCGAGATGGCTGCCGAACATCACCGGCGGCAGGCTGTCATCGGCGCCGGGGCGGCGAGCGAACATGTTGCCCATGCCGTCGATGGTGAGCGCGAGCCCGGCCTCGCGGCACCAATGGGCGAACACGCCGCGCGCGTCGCGATCGCCATCGGTGAGGCTCATCCGGTCAAGCCCGCCGAGTGGGAGGGCGCCGATGGAGCCCTGGGTCATCAGGTCCGACCAGAGGCGGCCGGCGTTGACATGCAGCATCGGTCAGGCCGCCTTTGCGAGGTCACGGGTGAGGCGGGAGATCAGGAAATCGGTGTCCATGACGTCTCCGAACACGTTGTAGAAGGCGAGCAGCGAGGCCTGGTGCTCCTCCATGGTCATCCCCGCATTGGCGTCGGTGACCATGATGGTCTTGAAGTTCGACATCATCGCGTCCCGCGCGGAGGACTCGCAACAGATATTGGTGACCGTCCCGGTGATCAGCACCGTGTCGAGCCCGCGGGCGCGCAGCAGGTCGGGCAGTTTGGAGGCGCCGGGGAGGAAGGCGCTGAAGCGGTATTTCTTGACGATGCTGTCCTCGGGCTTCACCTCCAGCAGCGGCCACAGCTCATGGCCCTTGGTGCCCTCGGACATCGCGGCCGCGCGCATCGCCTGGCGCTTGGGTGTCGCCATGTCCTCCAGCACGGACCATTCGACCTTGGTGCGCGCGTTGAAGGTGTTCTTGATCCACACGACATGCCCGCCGGTGGCGCGCACCGCGCCGGCGAGGCGGTTGACGTTGGGCACGATGTCCCGCGCCATCGGGCATACGGCGTGGCCGACCTCGTCATCCATGAAGCCGTTTTGCAGATCGACCACGATGAGCGCGGTGCGCGCGGGGTCGAGATCGGCGAAGACATGGGGCGTGCCGCGGCGTTCGATGACGCGGGCCTGCATGGCGGGGGGGATATCGAGCCAGTTCATCGGTGCTCTCCTAGATGGGGGTGCGAAGGCAGCGGACCATGCGGCCCGGGGCGGGGAAGCTCGGTTCGGGGGCGATGCTGCGGCAGGATTCCATCGCGTGGGCGCAGCGTGGCGCGAAGCTGCAGCCGGGCGGCAGGCGGCGCAGGTCGGGCGGGCTGCCGGGGATGGCGGCGATGTCGTGGTCGCGGCTCTGGCCGTGCACGGTCGAGGCGAGCAGGCCCTGGGTGTAGGGATGCATCGGTGCCGCGAGCACGTCGGCCACCGGCCCCTGCTCGACGATGCGGCCGGCATACATCACCGCCACCCGGTCGGCGATTTCGCTGGCCACCCCGAGATCATGGGTGACGAAGATGGTGGCCATGCCCATTTCGCGCTGAAGGCGGCGGAGCAGCACCAGCACCTGGATCTGCACGGTGGCATCGAGTGCCGTGGTCGGCTCATCGGCCAGCAACAGGCGGGGGCCGCAGGAGAGCGCCATGGCGATCATGGCGCGCTGGCGCAGGCCGCCAGAGAGTTCGTGCGGATAGGAATCGAGCCGCCGCTCCGGCGAGGGAATTTTCACGAGCTCCAGCAGTTCCAGCGCCTTGGCCCGCGCTTCCGCCTTGCTGCCGCCCTTGTGGCGGCGGATGGTTTCGATGATTTGCGCGCCGACGGTGTAGACCGGGTCGAGCGCCGTCATCGGCTCCTGGAAAATCATCGAGACGGTGCCGCCGCGCAGGTCCCGGAGGGCGCGGTTGTCGAGGCTCAGCACATCCTGTCCGCCGACGCGAATGCTGCCGGCGATTTTGGTGCGGCCGGGCGGCAGCAGGCGCATCAGGGCGCGCAACGTGACGCTTTTGCCCGACCCGGATTCGCCGAGGATGCACAGCACTTCGCCTGGCATCACCCGCAGCGAAACCCCATTCACCGCATGGGCGGTCGCCTCGCGGCTGACGAAGCGGACGGTGAGATCGTCGATCTCGACGATCGGCTTGAGCGCGATGGAGCCCTCCATCTCAGGCCGCCCGCGCGGGGGCGAGGCTGTGGCCCGAGCCCTCCGTCTCCATGTGGCAGGCCGCGACATGGGTAGAGCGGTCCCGCCAGGCGCCGAGGGCCGGCACCACATCGGCGCACACCGCCTCGGCATGGGCGCAGCGGGTGCGGAAGCGGCAGCCGGAGGGCGGGTCGATCGGGCTCGGCGGATCGCCGGTGATCGGCGCCTCCTCGATCCGCCGCGCCGGGTCCATCGAGGGGCGCGAGGCGAGCAACGCACGGGTATAAGGGTGGCGCGGACGGGCGAAAATCTCCTCGACCGGGCCGAGCTCGACGATATGGCCGAGATACATCACCAGCACGCGGTCGGAGATGTATTGCACCACGTTGAGGTCGTGGCTGATGAACAGATAGGTAAGGTTGAAGCTCGCCTTCAGCGCCCGCAGCAGGTTCAGCACCTGCGCCTCGACCGATTTGTCGAGCGCGGAGACCGCCTCGTCGAGCAGCACCATGCGCGGCGAAATCGCCAAAGCGCGGGCGATGTTGACGCGCTGCTTCTGCCCGCCAGACAACTCATGCGGGTAGCGTGGGCCGAATAAATTGGGGTTGAGGCCGACCTTGGTGAGCAAATCCCGCGCGATGCGGCGGGACTCCGCGCGTTTCGCCCCGTTGACGAAGGGGCCGAAGGCGACGCTGTCCTGCACCGGCATGCGCGGGTTGAGAGAGGAGTAGCTGTCCTGGAACACCATCTGCACCTGCTTGCGCAGGTCCGACGCGCTGATGCCGTCGGGGCTGCCCACCGCGTCGCCGTCGAAAATCAGGCTGCCGGCATCGGGCGGGATGAGGTGGAGCAGCAGCCGGGCGAGGGTAGATTTGCCGCAGCCGCTTTCACCGACCACGCCGAGGGTTTCGCCCTTGAAGACGGTGAAGGAGACGCCATCCACCGCCTTCACCGCGGCCGGCCGGCCTTCAGTGGTTTTGACGCGAAAGTGCTTCTTAAGGTCGCTGACGATCAGCAGCGGCTGGGCCGGGCCGCCGCGGTCTTCGGGGTGGAGTTCCAAGGTGTCGGTCATCGGGGGGCTCCGGGAAGGAAGCGTTTCTTTTTTTGAAAAAAGAAACAAAAAAACTTCACTCGTGGCTTCGCCGCCCGTGGGACCAAGAGACTGAGCGAATAAAAGTTTTTTGCTTCTTTTTCTCAAAAAAGAAGCGCTTGCTTCCTCCCCCATCACATCCGCACATCCATGGCCGCACGGATCCCGTCGCTGACCAGGTTGAAACAAATCGAGGTGATGAAGATCGCCGCCCCCGGCATCGCGCAGATCCAGGGATTGACGTAGATCGACTGCCGCAGCGTCGAGAGCATCAGCCCCCAGTCGGGCTCCGGCGGCTTCACGCCGAGGCCGAGGAAAGACAGTCCGGAGGCGAGCAGGATCGAGACCGATATCAGGCTCGAGGCGTAGATGAAGATCGGGCCGAGCACGTTGCCGAGCACGTGGTAGCGCACGATGGCGAAGCGTCCGGCGCCCGAGGCGCGCGCGGCCTCGATGAAATCGAGATTGCGCACCTGGGAGGTCGCGGTCTCGGCGATGCGGCACAAAGCGGGGGTGAACACCATGGACAGCGCGATCATGCCGTTCGCCACGCCGCCACCCATGGCGCCGGAAATGGCGACGGCGAGGAGCACGGAGGGGAATGCATAGAACACGTCCGTCGTGCGCATGATCGCGGTGTTCACCTTGCCGCCGGCGAAGCCCGCGATGACGCCGAGCGTGCCGCCGGCGATGGTGGCGATCAGCACCGGCACCAGGCCCATCAGCAGGGAAATCCGCCCGCCATGGATGATGCGGCTCAGCAGGTCCCGCCCCAGCTCATCGGTGCCGAGCATGTGGTTGCGCCAGCCGAAGGGCTTGAGGCGGCCGATCACGCTCTCCTTGTAGGGATCGAACGGCGCCACCCAGGGCGCAAACACGGCGGCGAGGATGATCAGAAGGATGACGGCGCCGAATCCCAGCGTGACGGGGTCATGGCGCAGACGGTAGCCAACGCTTTGCCAATAGCTGCGCACCTTGGCTTCCGGCAGGGCGGCGGCATCGAAATCGGCGGGCGCGGTCGTCGCGGATTGGGACATGGGCGTGCTCCGGTCAGGCGCGGCGGATGCGCGGGTCGATGGTCGATTGCAGCAGGTCGACGACGAGGTTGGTTGCCACGAACACCAGCGAGAGCAGCAGGATGGCGCCCTGCAGCACGGGGATGTCGCGGTTGATGATTGCCTTGGCCAGCAGGAAGCCGCTGCCGGGCCAGGTGAACACGGTCTCGATCAAGATCGAGCCACCCATCAGGTAGCCAAACTGCAACCCCATCACCGCCAGCACCTGCGGCATCGCGTTCTTCAGCACGTGTCGGATCACCGCCGGTTCGCTCAGCCCCTTGGCGCGCAGCGTGGTGACGAAATCGAGCCCGCGCACCTCGGCCACCGCGGCGCGGGTGGTGCGCGCGATGATGCCGATCGGGATCATCGAGAGGGTGAAGACCGGGAGCACCAGGTAGCGCAGGTCATTTGGGCTGAAGATGCTGAAGCTCGCCGAACCGCTTGGCCCCATGCCGGTCGCTGGCAACACCATGAATTCCACGGCGAAGACGATGACCAGGACGATGCCGAGCCAGTAGTTGGGCAGGCTCACCCCCATCACCGCGATGCCGGTGACGATGCGGTCGAGCCAGCCGCCCGGCGCGCAACCGGCGATGGCGCCGAGCGTGTAGCCGATCGAGAAGGCGATCGGCACCGCGAAACCCACCAGCACCAGCGTGTTGCGCAGCGAACCGATGACCTCGCCGATCACCGGCCGCCGGGTCGAGATCGAGACGCCGAAATCCCCCTGCACGACGTGCCACAGCCAGAGCGCGAACTGCACCGGGATCGGCTTGTCGAACCCGTATTCGTGCTTGATCAGCTCGATCACGTCAGCCGTGGCATCGGCCGGCAGCACCGTCTGCAGCGGATCGCCGGGGGCGAGATAGACCAGCGAGAAACACACCACACCGACCCCGAAGGCGATCGGCACGGCGTAGGCGATCCGCCGCAGAATGGTGGCCCACATCGCTCAGGGCTCCACGGAGATCTGCGTCATGTCCTGGAACCAGTTCTGCGCCTGCACGAAGCCCTTGATCTTGGGCGAGATCGCCCGCGGGTTCAGGTCGTGCACCACGAAGACCATGATGGCGTGTTCGTTTTCGAGTTCGTGCAGCTGGGTCAGCATCGCCATGCGCTTGGTGGCATCGACTTCGTTGAAGATCTCGCCCACCAGCTTTTCGGTATCGTCGGCGAAGAAATGCCCCCAGTTGGCGCCGGCCGGCGACCAATAGGCCTTGGCAACCGGCTTCATGATGGCGACGACCGGGTCAAGCAGGGCGCGGGAGATGTTGACGCCGTGGATCTCCGGGAACTTGTCCACCCCGCCACGGGCGATCTCAAGAATGGCGTTCCAGTCCATCACCTTGAAGTCGATCTTGAAGCCGGCCTCTTCCATCTGGCTCTTGAGCAGATCGCTCATCGGCAGCGGCTGCATCTGGCCGGAGCCGGAGGTCGAGATCGCCAGCGTGATCTTGCAGGGGTAGCAGTTCGCCTCCTTGAGCAGGGCGGTCGCCTTCTTGGTGTCGAACTCGTAGCGCTTCGGTTTGCCGTAGTACGGCATGTTCGGCGGCACCTGGGCGTATTCCTCGGTGGCCAGCCCGCCCAGCAGCTCGACGAAATCGGCGCGGTTCAGCGCGTAGTTGGCGGCCTGGCGCACCCGCTTGTCGGCGAAGGGGCCGGAGACGAAGTTCAGCGTGAACGGCCAGTTATGCGGATAGACGTTGGTGACGATCTTCATGCCCGCCGATTTCAGCCGCGGAATGCTGTCGGGCGGCGGCGCCTCGACGAAATTCACCTGGCCCGACAGCAGGGCGGCCACGCGGGTCGCGGCCTCGGGCATCGGGATCAGGATCATGCGGTCATGCTTCGGCACGCGCGCCGCGTTCCAGTACTCCTTGTTCGGCAGCAATTCGAGCCGCTCGCGCGGGATCATCTTGTCGAACCTGTACGGGCCCGTGCCGGAGGGCTGCATGGCGTAGGCCGCCCAGTCGTATTTCAACGCCTCCGCCCGGCAGCGGCTGATCATCGGCACGTAGCTCATTGTGTAGGGGAACAGGCTCTCGACGAACTTGGTGGTGATCGCCACCGTCTCGGCGTCAACCTTCTCCATGCTCGCGACGTTGGTCATGTAGCCGCGGTTCAGCGCGAATTGCTGGGCGAAGAACTGGGGGGATTTGTTGTCGGTAATGCGGCCGTAGTTCCAGATCACATCATCGGCGGTGAAGGCGCAGCCGTCATGGAACTTCACGCCCTGGCGGAGCTTGAAGATCCAGCGCTTATGGTCGTTGGGGTCGATCGACCAGGAGGTGGCGAGGCCTGGGATGATGTCGGATGATTTGTCGGACTTGCTGAGATCCCAGCCCACCAACGCGTCATACAGGCTCCAGCCGACGAAGCGGAGTCCCTCGAAGCCCTGATCGGGCGTGCCGGTGGTCACCGCGATGTCGCCGGCGGTCATCGCGACGGTGAGCACACCGCCGGCCGCGGCGGGCAAAGGTGCCAAAGCCAGCAGGCTCGCGGCGGCGAGGTTGCGAAACGTGGGGCCGGTCAGTTTCGGGATCATGCGCGCTCCTGCTTTGATCAACGCCCGCGGTGCGGGTCGGATGGTGCGGTGCAACATGCGTACCACAACGGAGTCCAGCCATGCGCTGATCGCATGACGCAGAATATGAGCAATACATGCGCATATGCCTAAATTATATGCCTGTAATTTGACCTTCAATGAATATCCGAGAATTTATGCACGATTTTTGCCCTGTTTGGATTGCCGCGCCAAATCTCTGCGCATAGATTTGCCGCATTGCAGCAGACGGAAGCACAGTTATGCCCGAAATACTGACAGACGCAGCCCTCGAAGCCGAGTTCCGCACGCTCGCCGCCCGCGCCGGCGTCACCGTGCCGGAGGAGCGCATGGCCAATATCCTGCTCGGATACGCCGATTTCCGCGCCCAGCTCGAGCTGCTGCGCGGAATCGGGCGCGACCACACCGCCGAATGGTCGAACATCTTCCGCCTGCCCACCCCCGGAGACGCCGCATGAGCGAGATCAGCATCGCCGAGGCCGGCCGCCAGCTCCGCGCCGGCGCCACCACCTCCGCCGCCCTCACCGAAGTGGCGCTCGCCCGCATCGCCGAGGTTGACCCGAAGGTGAACGCCTTCATCACCATCACCGCCGAACGCGCCCGGGCCGACGCGGCCCGGGCCGATGCGGAGCTCGCGGCCGGCGTCGATCGCGGCCCGCTGCACGGCGTGCCCTACGCAATCAAGGACATCTACGACACCGCCGGCATCCGCTCGACCTGCCACTCCAAGCTGCGGGTGGACAACGTGCCCGCGGAGGACAGCGTGGCGGCAGCCAAACTCGCGGCCAGTGGCGGCGTGCTGCTCGGCAAGCTCGGCACCCACGAATTCGCGTTGGGCGGCCCGAGCTTCGACCTGCCCTTCCCGCCCGCCCGCAACCCCTGGAACACCGGCCATATCCCCGGCGGCTCCTCCTCCGGCTCCGGCGCCGCGATCGCCGCCGGCATCACCCGCCTCGCCATGGGCTCCGACACCGGCGGCTCCATCCGCGGCCCTGCCGCCTATTGCGGCACTGTCGGCTTCAAGCCGACCTATGGGCGCGTGAGCCGGCGCGGCGTCTTCCCGCTCTCCACCACGCTCGACCATATCGGCCCGCTGACCCGCACGGTCGAGGACACCGCGATCGCCCTGCAACTCCTCGCCGGGCATGATCCGATGGACCCCGCCAGCGCCGACACCCCTGTCGGCGACTACCTGGCCGACCTGGAGAAGGGCGTCGCCGGCCTGCGCATCGGCATTCCCCGGGCCTTCTTCGCCAATGCCCCGGGCGCCGACCCCGAGGTGATCGCAGCGATCGACCGCGTGGCCGACGCCCTGCGCGCTGCCGGCGCCATGGTGGAGGACGTCACCTTGCCGAGCTACGGCGCCTTCAGCACCTGCGGCCGGGTGATCATGCTGTGCGAGGCCTTCGCCATCCACGAGGCGGACATGCGCGCCCGCCCACTCGACTACGGGCGCCTCACCTTCGAGCGCTTCATCCTCGGCGCCACCGTGACGGGGCCGGACATGATCCAGGCGCTGCGCCTGCGCCGCGAGCTGACCGACGCTGTGCAGGGCGTGCTGCAAAGCTACGACGCGCTGATCACCGCCTCCTCCCTGGTCACCGCGCCGCGCTTCGACGAGACCCCGCCCGCCATGCTGGCCGGCGCGCCGATGCAGACGATGCCCTTCAACGTGACGGGCCATCCCGCGCTCAGCGTGCCGACCGGGCTGTCCACCGCGGGCCTGCCGATGGGTTTGCAGGTGGTCGGCCGCCCGTTCGACGAGGCGACCGTGCTGCGGGTCGGCCGCGCGGTCGAGGTCTTGTCCGGCTGGGAGGGGATCGCCCTGCCGATGGTATAGAGCAACAGCCGTTCGCCGCCCTCACACCCGGCAAACCGACCCGACGATAAAGCCGCGGCAGATTGGCAATCACCGCGGTGCCGAACAGGAAATGCACGGTGATCGCGGGCGACACCACGGCCAAGGACCAGCCCCGCGACCTTGCCCTGCGGGAGGCCCGCACCTGCTACGACCATCTGACCGGCCGGTTCGGCTTGTATCTCGGCGCGACTCCAATGGGGAGAGTGGATGTTACTCCGCCGCCCCCCGCAACCCAGCCGCCGCCGCCGCCAGCGATGTCGGCAGGGTGAAGGCGAGGAAGGCGGCGAGCAGCAGCAGATGGGGGCGGGGGCTGAGGTCGGCGCTGGCGGCATCGGCGGCGGCGGCGCCGAAGATCAGCACGGGGGCGGCGAGCGGCAGGATCAGCAGCGGCATCAACACGCCGCCGCGCCTTGCGCCGAGCACCAGGGCGGCGGCGGCGGTGCCGAGCAGGGAGAGCGACAGGGTGCCGCCGAGCAGGCCGAGCAGCAGGGCAGGGATGGCCGTATCCGGCATCCGCAGCATGATCGCCAGCGGCGTGGCGGCGAGCAGCAGGGGGAGGCCGGTGACCAGCCAATGAGCGAGCGCCTTGCCGGCCGCCAGCGTGGCGGGATGGAGGCCGGAGAGCAGCAGCAGGTCGAGCGAGCCGTCCTCGAGATCGGCGGCGAGCAGACGGTCGAGCGGCAATAGGGCGGCGAGCAGGGCGGCGACCCAGATAATGCCAGGCGCGATGCGGCCGAGCGTCTCGGGGGAGGGGCCGATGGCGAGCGGGAACAGCATCGCCACCAGCAGGAAGAACAACAGGGCGGCCAGCGTGTCGCCGCCATGGCGGAGGGAGAGGCGGAGTTCGCGGGCGAGGAGGCGGGTCATGATGGGCCCCCAGTCAGCCAAGGAAGCGGTTCTTTTTTGAAAAAAAGAACCAAAAAACTTTTATCCATTTGCGGCGCCGCCCCCCGGGAGGGCGCGCGGCAAAACGGATAGAAAGTTTTTGCTTCTTTTTTCAAAAAGAAGCGCTTCCTTGCTCCCGTCATGCCAGCGCCAGTTCACCAGCGCCCGGCAACGGCAAAGGCAAATGCGTCGCGGCGATGACGATGCCGCCGCCGGCGCGGTGCCCGGCCAGCAACTCCCCGAAGCGGCCGACCGCCTTGGCATCGAGCCCCAGGGTTGGCTCGTCGAGCAGCCATAGCGCGGCGCGGGTGAGGGGCAGGCGGGCGATGGCGAGGCGGCGCTTCTGGCCGGCCGAGAGCATGCGGGCTGGGAGGTCTGCGAGGCGCGTGAGGTCGACGGCGGCGAGCGACTCGGCGATGGCGGCCGGGCTGCCCCAGAAGCGGAGGTTCTCGGCGGCGGTGAGGCCGGGCTTGATGGCATCGAGATGGCCGAGATAGGCGGTGCGCGCGGCGTGCTCCTGCGGGTCGGCCAGAACGTCCTCGCCACCCCAGGTGAGGCGCCCGGCATCGGGGCGCAGCAGGCCGGCGAGCAGGCGCAGCAGGGTGGATTTGCCGGAGCCATTCGGCCCCACCAGCAGCAGCGCACCGCCGGCGGGCACGGCGAAGGACAGGCGTTCGAACACCAGTCTTTCCCCTCTCAAGGCGGCGAGTCCCTCGGCGTGCAGCACATGCCCTCCCTGGCCGCGCGCGGCCGAATGCACCGGCGTTTGCCGGGCGGCGGCAACTATGGTTTAAGCCGCCCGCGTTAGACAAATATCCCCTGCCATCGCCGGGATTCTCCCGTGCGCGCGGCGCCATTGCGGAGGCCCCATTATGAATTCAGTCGGTCAGGACAGCCTGAAGACCGCTCGCACGTTGACCGTGCAGGGCAAGACCTACACCTATTTCTCGCTGCCCGAGGCCGCGAAGACCATCGGCGACATCTCCCGCCTGCCGGTGAGCCTGAAGGTGCTGCTGGAGAACGTGCTCCGTTTCGAGGACGGCCGCGCCTATTCAGTGGATGACGCGAAGGCGGTGGCCGGCTGGCTCGCGAAGGCGACGTCCTCGCAGGAAGTGCCGTTCAAGCCCGCCCGCATCCTGATGCAGGATTTCACCGGCGTGCCCGCGGTGGTCGATCTCGCGGCCATGCGTGATGGCATTCTCCGCCTCGGCGGCAACCCTTCCAAGGTGAACCCGCTGGTGCCGGTCGATCTGGTGATCGACCACTCCGTGATGGTGGATTTCTCCGCCACTGCGGATGCCGAGCACAAGAACGAGGACCTGGAGTTCGAGCGCAACGGCGAGCGCTACAGCTTCCTGCGCTGGGGCCAGACCGCGTTCGACAATTTCCGCGTCGTTCCCCCGGGCACCGGCATTTGCCACCAGGTGAACCTGGAATACCTCGCGCAAGCCGTGTGGACCGCCGATCTCGACGGCACCACCTATGCCTATCCCGACACGCTGTACGGCACGGACAGCCACACCACGATGGTGAACGGCATGGGCGTGCTGGGCTGGGGCGTGGGCGGCATCGAGGCGGAAGCCTGCATGCTGGGCCAGCCGGTTTCCATGCTGATCCCCGAGGTGATCGGCTTCAAGTTCGTCGGCGCCGTCAAGGAAGGCGTGACCGCCACCGACGTGGTGCTGACCGTCACCCAGATGCTGCGCAAGAAGGGCGTGGTCGGCAAGTTCGTCGAGTTCTTCGGGCCGGGCATGGGTAGCCTGGGCCTGACCGACCGCA
>CAIYPH010000432.1 GCA_903928045.1 uncultured Rhodospirillales bacterium | reverse complement strand
TGCCGACACTCCCGAACGTGTCGCGTGTATTGCCTGCGTCAGCCACAACCTTTCCGCATCCCCCTCGCCAAAAACGCGAACCGCCCGCTCCCCTATGCAAGGGAGCAGGCGGCATAGTAGCATCCGATGCTGAAGGGGAACAGACGCCGCGCGTCAGACCGCCTTCTTGAGGGTCGGCGACGCCTTGAAGCGAACTGTCTTGCCCTTCTTCACCTTAATCTTCTCGCCGGTCCGCGGATTGAGGCCGGTGCGCGCCTTGGTCACGCGTACCGTGAAGGTGCCAAAGGACGGCAGGGTAAACTTGCCGGACTTCTTGAGCTCCTTGACGATCGCGCCAATCAGATCGGTCGCGGCGCGGTTGGCGGCAGTACCCGTCAGGGCGGCCGACTCCTGGATCACTTTGGCGATGAAGGCTTTCGACATTTTCTTTTCCTTGTTTGGTCTGGCGGAAACGAGGTTTGGTGTGACTGCGTTCGTTGGTCTCAGGAAACCCGCCGCGCCACATTGCGACTCGCCGGACTCTCCGAAGGACATCAACTGGTAACAATGGGATTCGGAGGACGCAAAAGGAATCTTCATCCGGGCTACGCCTTTGCCGAGCCCGGGCAAATCGGCATGGCCCTTTTGCAACCGGGCGCCATCGTGCGAGATAGACGCATGACGCAGAACACCCCATCCAGGACCGCCCTGCCAGGCACCGAGGCCGTTGACCCTCGCTACGAGGGCCTTGACGTCTGGCCGCCTCACACCCGCCTCGAGGCAATGTGGGAAGGCCAGATGGCCGCCATCGCCGCGGTCCGGCCCGCCCTCCCCGCAATTGCCGCCGCCGCCGATGCCGCGGCGCGGCGACTGGCCGCCGGCGGCCGCCTGGTCTACGCCGGCGCCGGCACCTCCGGCCGCATCGGCGTACAGGACGGCGCCGAGCTGCCACCGACCTTCGATTGGCCGCAGTCGCGTATCGTCATGCTAATGGCGGGCGGCGAGGTGGCCTTCACCCGTTCGATCGAGAATGCGGAGGATGACAGCGCGGCCGCCGCGACAGCGGTAGCGGAGCATGCGATCGCCGCCAGTGATGTGGTGCTCGGCGTCGCCGCCAGCGGCAGCACGCCCTTCACGACAGCCGCGATCCGCACCGCCCGCGCGCGCGGCGCCCTCACCATCGGCATCAGCAACAGCGCCGGCGGCAAGCTTCTGGTCGAGGCCGAGCACCCCATCCTCGTCGAAACCGGCGCCGAGGTGGTGGCCGGGTCCACCCGCATGAAGGCGGGCACGGCGCAGAAAGTGGTGCTGAACCTGTTCTCCACCGAGGTGATGATCGCCCTCGGCCGGGTCCACCAGGGCCTGATGGTCGACATGCAGGCCAAGAACGCCAAGCTCCGCCTGCGCGCCATCCGCATGCTGCGCACGCTCACCGCCGCCGACGACGCCGCCCTCGAGTCGGCGCTCGCCACTGCCGGCGGCAACGTCAAAACGGCGGTACTGGTGCTGCACGGCCTCGATCGTGGCGGCGCTGAAGCACGCCTGGCCGCCCATGGCGGGCACCTCCGCGCCGCCCTCGCCGGGCTCGGCACATGATCATCCGCGCGCCCCGCCTGTTCGACGGCATCCGCTTCGAGG
>CAIYPH010000431.1 GCA_903928045.1 uncultured Rhodospirillales bacterium | reverse complement strand
GCGGTGAAGGTGATGATGAGGGTGCCGCGCCCGCCGACGATCAGCCGGCTCAGCACGTCCCTCCCGATGGAGTCGGTGCCCAGCCAATGCGCGGCACTCGGCCCGGCGAGCGAGGCGGGCGAGGTTTTCGCCGCGCTGTAGGGGGCGATCAGCGGGCCGACCAGCATCAGCAGCACCAGCAGGGCCAGCATCGCCAGCCCGATCACCAGCAACGCCCGGCCGCGCCGCGCCTCACTCATAGCGCACCCTCGCATCCACGCGCGCATAGGCGATATCGACGATCACGTTCATCAGCAGCACGATCGTCGCCGCCAGCAGCACGATCGCCTGGATCGAGGGGTAGTCGCGGCTGGCGATGGAATCGAACAGGAACTGGCCCATCCCGGGAATGGTGAAGATGGTCTCGATCAGGATGGAGCCGCCGAGCAGGGCGGCGAGTTGCAGGCCGGTGACGGTGATCACTGGGGTCAACGCATTGCGCACCAGATATTGCGCGAGGATGGTGCGTCGCCGCAGCCCCTTGGCCTTGGCGACCATCACGTAGTCCTGGCTGGCGACCTCAAGCACCGCGGCGCGGGTGTTCTCAGAAATCGTCACCGAGACGGTCAGCGCCAGGGACACGGCGGGGAGCAGCAGGCTCGTGACATTGCCGAGCGGGTCGGCGGCGAAGGGCACGTAGTTGAAAATACCGACGGAAGGGAAATACAGCCCGAACAGCAGCACGATGAGCGTGGCGATGACGAAATTCGGCACCGCCAGCAGCAGGCTGTTCCAGCCGCGCACCAGCCAGTCCACCGCGCCGCGCAGCCGCGCCGAGGCGAGGCCGGTGGTCACGCCCAGCAGCATCGCCATCAGCCCGGCGATCGAGGTGAGCTCGCCGGTGACGGCGAGCCGGGGCAGCAGCTCGGCCAGCACCGGTTTGCGCAGGGTGAAGGACGTGCCGAGATCGCCGCCGAGCGCGGCCAACAGCCAGCGCAGATATTGCTGCCACACCGGCAGATCGAGGCCGAGATTGCGGCGGATGGTGTCGAGCGCCTCAGCCGAGATGGTGCTGGTGCCTGCCGAGGCCTGGGCGAAATCGCCGGGCAAAGCGCGCATCAGCACGAAGGCGATGATCGACACGCCGAGCAGGATCGGCAGCATCAAGCCCAGGCGCAGCGCGACCATGCGAACCATGCCGCGCCTCCGCCGCCTTCGGCCCTACTTGTCGATCCAGGTGGTGCGCACGAAGCTGCGGATATTGGCGGAGAGCGGCACGTAACCCTGGGCGTAGTTCCACCACGCCTCCCAGCGCAGGGGATATTGGTAGATGTCGAGCACATAGGCCTGGTCGTTGATCCGCTTCTGGATCGCCATGTAGGCGGCCGCCCGCTTGTCGCGATCAAGGATGGAGCGGGCGCCGACAATCATTGCGTCCAAATCGGTATCGGCCATCCCCAGTGCCTTGCCGGAGGGGCTGGTGGAGATGATGCGCGAGACGATGGCGTCCGGGTCGGGGCTCCAGCTCAGCGCGATCGACAGCAGGGTGGGGAATTCCCCCTTCAGCCACATGCCGATCAGCGGCGCGGTTTCCATCGGCTTGATGGCGACCTTGATGCCGGCCTCGGCCCATTGCTGCTGCAGGATCTGGGCGCAGGACACGTCGAGCGGGTTGGCGGCGACGCAGATGTAGTCGCCGAGATCGATACCGTTGGGGTGGCCGGCCTCGGCCAGCAGCTTTTTCGCCGCGGCGATATCGGTCTTGTAGTAGGGCATCTCACCGACGCCGTCATACCCGCCGACATGGCTTTCCGGTACCATGGCCGCGACCTTGCCGGAGCCGCCGAGCACGGTTTCCAGGCACGCCTTGCGATCGGTGGCGAGGCTGATGGCGCGGCGGATCCGCACGTCATTCAGAGGGGCGGCCTTGAGGTTCATCCACACCGGGAAGGTGCGGGTGGTCTTGCCGGGTGCCGAAACCAGGTCAGGCGAGGTGCGGACAATCTGGGCGGAGACCTTGGGGTCCTTGAACCAGGTCATGTCGATCGCCTTGGAGCGCAGCGCCGAGGTGATGGAGGCCTGGTCCTTGAAGAAGCGGAAGACGACTTCGGCGAGGTAGGGCTGGCCAAGCTCGTAGTAGTCGGGGTTGGCCTTGAGAGTGAATTGCTGGTTGGGCTGGTAGCTGTCGAACACGAACGGCCCGGTGCCCACCGGCTTGTTCGCCAGCCCCTCCACCCCGCGTGGCACGATGACGCCGTTGGGGTTGGTCGCGAGATAGCTGAGGAAGGTCGCGCTCGGCGCCGTCAGCTCAAACCGTACCGTCAGCGGGTCCACCGCGGCGACCGACTTGATGGAGGAGAAAATCGGCGCGCTCGGGCTGGCACTGGCGGGATCGCGGATGCGCGCGAAGCTGTGCACCACGTCTTCTGCCTCGAGCGGCTGCCCGTTATGGAACTTCACGCCGCGGCGGAGATGGAACACATAGGTGGTCGCGTCGGGCTGGTCGAACCCGGTCGCCAGATCGGGCTCCACCTTCATCTCCGCGTTCCATCGCAGCAGGCCGGAATAGAGCAGCGCGGTGAAATCATAGGAGGAGAAGGCGGTCAGCGTCACCGGATCAAGCCCGATCGGGTCGGCATCGGCGCCGATGGTAAGCCGCCCGCCGCGCTTGGGCGTCTGCGCCATGGCGAAGGGGGCGGAGGCCAGCGAAGCGCCGGCGATGGCGAAGCGCAGCACAGCCCGGCGACCCGGGGCGAACATCGTGGTGGCAAGAGCGTCCTCGGTCACGGCATTTCCGTCCGGCATGATGCAGGCTCCCTTGTTCTTGCCGTGACCGTAGCGCGCGATCCGGCCTGGCAGCAAGGCGGCGGCGCCGGAGCAATCGGATGCAAGAACGGAAGCGTGGCTTTTTGTGAACAAAAATATGCACTTACTTCCTTCGGATTTCACCAAGTATCCACATAAGGATACTTCTTCCCCGTCCGCGGCGCCACCGGCGGCACCCGCTTCAGCCCCCGCGCGATCCACCCCCGCGTCGCCGCGGGGTCGATCACATCATCCAACCCGCCGCCGACCACGGCGTTGACGGCCCGTGCGCTCTCATAGGCGCGGGACACCCGGCGATCGAACTCGGCCCGGCGTTCCTCAGGGTCGGCAATTGCTGCCAGCTCATTGCGGTAGCCCAGCTTCACCGAGCCCTCGATGTTCATCCCCGCGAACTCCGCCGTCGGCCACGCCACGGTGAAGAAGCCGATCAACGTGGAAGCGCCGCACATCGCCTGGCCGCCCAGCCCGTAGGCCTTGCGCACGATGACGCAGAACAGCGGCACCGTCAGGTTGGCACCCACGTTGAACAGCCGCACGCTGTGGCGCACCAGCGCGGTGCGCTCGGCATCCGGCCCCACCATGATGCCCGGGCAATCCATCAGGCTCAGCACCGGGATATCGAAGGCGTCGCAGAGTTGCAGGAAGCGGGCGGCCTTGTCGGCGCCGTCGGAGTCGATCGCGCCGGCGAGGTGATGCGGGTTGTTGGCGATCACCCCCATCGGCTTGCCCTCGATGCGGATGAACGCGGTGATGATGCCGATGCCGAATTTCTCCCGCAGTTCCAGCACCGAGTCCTTGTCGGCGATGGTGTGCAGGATTTCGCGCATGTCGTAGAGCCGCAGCCGGTTCTCGGGCACGGCATGTCGCAGCATGCGCTGGTCATTGGCCTCCCACTTGTCCACCGGGCCCTGGAAGTAAGAGAGGTATTTCTTGGCGACCTGAACCGCCTCCTTCTCGTCCTTCACCAGGATGTCCACCACCCCATTGGGCACTTGGAAGGACATCGGGCCGACTTCCTCGGGCGTGTAAACGCCGAGGCCGCCGCCTTCGATCATCGCCGGGCCGCCCATGGCGAGTGTGGTGCCTTCGGTTGCGATAATCACGTCGCAGCAGGCCACCATCGCGGTATTCCCCGCGAAGCAGCGGCCATTCACCACCGCGACCATCGGCACCAGGCCGGACAACTGGGAGAGCGTGGTGAAGGTGTGGGTGTCCATCGCCACGCGCGGGCCGTTATTGTCATCGCCCGGCCGCCCGCCGCCGCCCTCGCCGAACAGCACCAGCGGCAGGCGGAAGCGGTGCGCCAGCTCATACATGCGGTCCTGCTTGTAGTGGTTGCGGCCGCCCTGGGTGCCCGCCAGCACCGTGTAGTCGTAATGCACCAGCGCGACGCGGGCGCGTTCCTCGCCGAAAAGGTCTGCGTTGATGGTGCACATGCCGGCGATCAGACCGTCCGCCGGGGTGGTCTTGCGCAGGGTCTCCATGTCGTAGCGCTGGTGCTGGCGGGCGACGACCAGCGGCCAATATTCGTCGAAGCTGCCGGGATCGACCAGTTCGGCGATGTTTTCGCGCGGCATGCGATAGCCACGCTCCTTGCGGCGCCGCACCGCCTCGGGGCGGTTCTCGTCGAGCGTGAAGGCGTGGCGGTCGATATTCTCCTGCAAATCGCCGCGGATATGGTCAGGGTCGAGCGTCACGACAGCAGCGATCACCCCACCGGTGACGTCCGCCGCCTCGACGAAGACGATCGGATAGCCCTCGCGCACCACGTCCCCAGCCGCCATCGTCACGCCGCGGACGATGCCGTTATGGGGTGCGGCGATGACGTGCTCCATCTTCATCGCCTCCACCACGGCGACCTGCTGGCCCTGGCGCACCTCATCGCCGATGGCAACGGAGATGGCGACGATGGTGCCCTGGATCGGGCTCGCGACTCCCGCCGAGCCATCCGGGCCGACCATCTCGGGCGCGGCCGGCTTCTCCACGGTCGCCTGCTCGGCCTTCACCTGCGCGTCGTGCACGAACAGCGCCAGCGGATCGCGGCTGGTGACGCGCGCACCGGCGAAACCACCGGAGGCCGGCGCGGCGGCTGGTGCGGGGGCGGTCGCCGGGACGAAGCGGTCACGCTGCGCAGGAGGGGCCGCAAGCTCCTTCAGCATCTCATCCACCCAGCGGGTATGCACCGCACCGGAGGTGAAGTCGGCATGCCCCAGGATGTTCTGCAGGAAGGGGATATTGGTGCCGACGCCATCGAGACGGAACTCGCTCAGCGCGCGGGCGGTGCGCGCGGCGGCCTGAGCAAAATCCCGCCCGTTGGTGTGCACGATCACCTTGGCGAGCAGGCTGTCGAACATATTGCTGGTGCGATAGCCGGTATAGCCGAACCCATCCGTCCGCACGCCCGGCCCGTTCGGCGGGTCATAGGCCGCGAGCGTGCCGCCGGCGGGGCGGAACGTGCCGTCCGGCCGCAGGGTTTCCATGTTGACGCGCACCTGGATGGCGAAGCCGCGCGGGGTGGCCACTCCCTGCACATCAAGGCCAAGCTCAGCCAGCGTCGCCCCCTCGGCGAGGCGGATCTGGGTCTGCACCAGGTCAACCCCGGTCACTTCTTCAGTAACTGTGTGCTCCACCTGCAAGCGCGCATTGGCCTCGATGAACACGAAGGGCTGGGCGCCTGCACGGCCGGTGGTGTCGACCAGGAATTCGAAGGTGCCGAGATTGCCGTAGCCGGTGCTCTCGGCGAAACGCACGGCGGCTTCGATGATCTGCTGGCGCAGCGCGGCGTCAAAATGCGGTGCCGGCGCGATCTCCACCACTTTCTGGAAGCGCCGCTGCACGCTGCATTCCCGCTCGCCAAGATGCGCCACCGCGCCGGTGGCATCGCCGAGGATCTGCACCTCGATGTGGCGCGCCCGGGGGATGAACTCCTCGACGTAGACGTCCTCGCGCCCGAAGGCGGCCTTGGCCTCGGACTGGCAGCGCTTGAAGGACGGCTCGATCTCCTTCGCCTCCAGCACCGCCCGCGTGCCGCGCCCGCCGCCGCCCGCGACCGCCTTGATGATCATCGCGCCACCCGGCCCCAGCGCCTCGAAAAACGCCGTCGCCTCCTCAAGCGTCACCGCATGATCCAGGCCGCGGATCACCGGC
>CAIYPH010000430.1 GCA_903928045.1 uncultured Rhodospirillales bacterium | reverse complement strand
TTCTTTTTTGGAAAAAAAGAAGCAAAAAACTTTTATCCGGGCGTGGCGCGTCGTTGGCGCCACGCGCTCCGAGCCAATGGAATGGAAAGTTTTTGCTTCTTTTTTCAAAAAAGAAGCGCTTCCTTGCGATCTCTCCGCTTACGTGAATTTGCCGTAAATCATTGGTTCATCGGCAGGAATCACGCAACGTCTCGCCTCGGCTGCGGGATCGCGCTAGAATCGCCGTGTAAATGCTGGAAATCGCTGCATGAGCACGTTGCGCCGCGTTGAGACGTTCACGTACCGCTGCCCGATCGCCACCCCCGTGCGCACCTCCTTCGGCACCATGACCGAGCGGGCCGGCGTGTTCGTGCGGGCCGAGGATGAGGCGGGCGTGCATGGCTGGGGCGAGATCTGGTGCAATTTCCCCGCCGCCTCCGCCGAGCATCGCGCCCGCGTGCTCGATACCGTGGTGGCGCCGATGGCGCTGGGGCGCGATGTGAGCGAGCCGGCCGTGCTGTGGGACGAAAGCGAGCGCGGGCTGCATATCCTGCGCGTGCAGAGCGGCGATGCCGGCGCCCTGTCGGCCGCCGCCGCCGGGCTCGATCTCGCGCTGCATGATCTGCGGGCGCGCCGCCTGGGGCTGCCGCTGTGGCGGGCGCTGGGGGGGGGCGATGGGGCGCCGGTGGCGGCCTATGCGAGCGGGATTAATCCGGGGCCTTCGGCCGTCGAGACGGTGACGGCGGCGCGGGAGGCGGGGTTTCGCGCGTTCAAGGTGAAGCTCGGCTTCGGGCGGGAGGCGGATATCGCGACCATCCGGCCGGTCGCCGCCGGGCTGCGTGAGGGTGAGCGGTTGATGGTGGACATAAACCAGGGCTGGGGCGTCGCGGAGGCCTGCCTGATGGCGGAGCGGCTGCGGGAGTTCCCGCTCGGCTGGATCGAGGAGCCGCTGGTGGCGGACCGGCCGGTGTGGGAGTGGTCCCAGGTCGCCGCCGCCGCCGGGGTGCGGCTGGCGGCGGGGGAGAATTTGCGCGGGGCGCTCGGCTTCCAGCAGGCGATCGAGAGCGGCACGCTCGGGGTGATCCAGCCGGATTGCGCGAAATGGGGCGGGGCGACGGCCAATCTGCGGGTCGGGCGGGCGGCGCTGGCGGCAGGGCTGGCCTATTGCCCGCATTTCCTCGGCGGCGCCATCGGGCTGATCCACTCGCTGCATCTGCTCGCCGCGGTGCGCGGGCCGGGGCTGCTGGAGGTCGACGTCAACCGCAATCCGCTGCGCGAGGCGCTGCTGGAGGGGCTGTTCCCCCTCGCCGATGGCGCCATGGCGCTGCCGGACGCGCCGGGGCTTGGCTTCGAGCCGGCGCTCGATCGCATCGCGCCGCATCTCATGCTGCGCACCGAGCGCCTGGCCTGACGGGCGCATGGCCTATGGGCTGACAGGCGGCGACGCCAGCGAAACCGACCCGGTGGAGAACGCGCTGTTCCTGCTGCTGGCGGTGTTCGCGGTGTTCACGCTGACCTATGACGTCGCGGTGCTGGTGCCGCTGTCGCTGCGCGACGTGACGCTGATCACCGCGGCGGCCTGCCTGCTGCCGCTGGGCGCGGTGGCGCAGACGGCGCTCGGCTTCCTGCGCGGCGTCGGGCGGGAGTGCGCGGCGCGGGCACGGGAGCCTGGCAGTTGGTTCCTTCTGGCGTGCTGCGTGTTCGCCGGGCTGCTCGCGCTGCTGGCCAACCGGCCGGATGCGGATGACAGTTTCTACCTCGCCCGGGCCATTCTGGATTGGGAGAACTGGTCGGCGCCGATCGCGCCGGTCTATCCCTTCCCCTTCACCGGTGGGAGCGGGACGCGTTTCACCAGCCTGCCGGCCTGGGAGCATTTTGCCGCCGCGATCGCCGGGCTGACCGGGCTGCATCCGCTGACGATCCATCATCTCGTGCTGCCGGCGCTGGTGGGCGCGCTGGTGCCGTTTGCC
>CAIYPH010000429.1 GCA_903928045.1 uncultured Rhodospirillales bacterium | reverse complement strand
GTCCGGTCGGGATGTCGATCGAGGAACGGCCTTTGCGCGCCAGGCCCAAGGCGTTGCCGCCGGTCCGGAATTGCTCAGCGATATGCTGCGGCGGATCCATCAGCCGGTCGAGGATTGGCTGGAGGAAAACCAGGCGAACCGGGGCGGTCGGCCGCCGGACCATGTCCGGAACTATCTGGTCCAGAAACTGGCGGAGGGGTCGGAGGCGATCATCGGCCAGCCCGCCACGTCAAGCGGACCCTTCCTGAAGCTGTGCACCGAGGTTGTCGGCCAGTGCGGGCTGGAAACGGTCGGATTGCGTGACGCCGTTGAAAGAGCCCTTGGCGTACGTGAGATCTAGGTGCGCCAAGGGGCACGATGGGCTCTGAGCTGCCGCTGGTAATGTCCGGTTGTTGGAAGTGAGCTGGGCGCGCTGGGAACGTCGTCTTTCAGGCATGACGGCCGCCCGCGAGGGCGCTGTGAGGGCGTGTTCTGGCGCCCGTTCAATCCGAAGGACATCGGCCGCTATCTGCTGGCGGCCGAGCGGTTCGAGCGCGCCGGCCGACAGAAGGGCGATCGAAGCGGCCCCTTGGGCGCCGTGGCGCTCGAGGTGCTGCGCGAGCTGGTGCGGCTGATCGACTACCGCACCGGCCGCCTCGAGCCGGCGCTGACGACGATCATGCGCCGGGTGAAGCGGTCGAAGGACGCGGTTGTGCGGGCGCTGGCCAACCTGCGGACCCACGGCTTTCTGGACTGGCTGCGCCGCTGGGAGGCGACGGGCGACACGGAGGGCGGCCCACAGGTCAAGCAGGCGACGAACGCCTATCGCCTGACCCTGCCGCCGGCGGCCGAGAAGCTGCTGGGTCACCTGGCCAGCCCGCCGCCGGCGCCCGAGGACGTCGAGCACGCCCGGGCCGCCCGGATGGCCGCCGCGGTCGCCATGGTGGACGCCTTGCCCCTGGACGAGCAGCCGTCCGCAGCCGGTCTAACCGGCCCCCTCGCGGCGGCGCTGAGCCGTCTTGGCCGAGGGTTGATGCGGAAGGAGTGTGAGTCCGCCGAGCGGTCTGAATCCCAATCTAGTTGTTAGTAAGAGGAAGGATGCGGAGCGGCCTACAGCCGCAAGTCATCCCTAAGCGGTGTTCGGCGCATAGATCGCGCCGAACAAAGAGGCTCTTCGGGGTGGAATGGCGGCTTTCGCCGGCGCCCAACCCCGAGACCAGGCGGCGGTTGAAACGGCGCTGGGGAAGCTGTGCGCCCGATAGATCACCCGTAAACACCCAAAACCGTGATTTCGGGGCGGCAAGGCCAGCGGATTGGAGCACCCGCCCTGCGCCTGCAGCATGGGGGCTGCTCCGGGCGGATGAAGATCGGGGGGCTCCAGAACGCAGGGCGTCGGCGGCCGGGTTGATTGATCATCGCGCCGCCTTCCGTTGTTTCTGAAAGGCCCGCTGTGCGGCGCCAGCCTGCCACCAATCGCGAATCCGGTAGGCCTGGAACAGGGTGAGGCCGCCGGCGAGATAGGCCAGGCCCACGAGCCAGATCGGCCTGAGTGCGCCGATCTTGTAGCTGAGCACCATGATCACGCCGAGCCCGAAGAGGTAGAGCGGTCCGGCGCCCCAGGTGACGATGGCCCGAAACAGGCGAATGTCATCGGCCCGCACTTCGGTGATGTGGTTGGCCTGCTTGACGGTCTCGGCGTTGGCGGCGACCAGGCGTTCCGTCGCTTTTTGGCCGCCCTCCTGCCCCGCCTGGACGAGACGGGCGGTGAGCTTCTCCCAATCTGGCAGGCCGGCACCGACCTTGGCTTCCAGGGTTCTGATCCGCTGGGCCAGGTCGGCGTGGAGGCGCTGATTGGAGATCTTCAGCTCGGTCAGGGTGGCAGCCAGGTGGAGCGCGCCGTCATCCATGGTGGGGGCGGTCGGCTCTGTTTTGGGCTCAACGGGTTTGGGCGTGACGTCGGGCAGGCCGGCGAGGAAGTCCTGGTGATCGTCCTTCTCGCCCATGGTCAGCTCCGATCGGCGGCGGGTTTGGCGGGTTCAGGTTTGTCGGGTTCGGGCACGGTCCAGCCTTGGAAGGGGCGTTTGTCATTGGGCCGGTCGATGCGGGTCAGCAGCTCGCGAAGGATGGCGCTGTAATGTTCGTCCTTGGAGGCTGCGTCGAACAGCAGGCCCCCGGCGATGATCTTGCGGCGGGTGTCGTTCTTGCGGGCCTGGGTGGCGTAGCGGGCTTCGAGGGTTTGAAGGCGGACCCTGGCCTGTTCGATCTTGGTCTTTAGGGCGTCGTCTGGATCGGTCATGGGCTTTACCGTGATGGGTGAAGATCGCTCGACCACAAGCTAAAACGGTGTAGGCTCTAGGTCCACCAGTCCTGAGTGAAAGGAAGGAATGGCGCACTTATGCAAACTCTGCGAGTTTGCGCGCGGCAAGGGCGGAGCCCCTGCACCCAGCCGCTTTGCGGCACGGGGCTCCCGCCCCACACCCTGACCAGCGTCATGCCGCTGGATCACGTCGGAGCACTTGAGCGCGGAGCCTTGCGTTGGCGATCTTTCATCTGAGCGTGAAGACCGTCGGCCGCAGCGCCGGCCGCTCGGCCGTGGCGGCGGCGGCCTACCGCACCGGCGAGCGGCTGATGGACGAGCGCTCGGGCCTGGAGCACGACTACACCCGCAAATCCGTTGACGAGACCTTCACCCTAACGCCCGAGGGCGCCGAGTGGGCGCAGGATCGCGGCCAGCTCTGGAATGCTGCCGAGAAGGCCGAGGTGCGCAAGAACGCCACCGTGGCCCGCGAGTACGAGCTGGCGCTGCCGGCCGAGCTGTCGCGCGAGCAGCGCTCGGAGCTGGTGCGCGGGTTCGGCCAGGAGCTGGTGGAGCGCTACGGGGTGGCGGTCGATGTCGGCATCCATGCGCCCGATCGGCAGGGCGATCAGCGCAACTGGCACGCCCACGTCCTGACGACGACGCGCACCGTGGGGCCGGACGGCCTTGGTGAAAAGACGCGGGTGCTGGACGCCAAGGCGACGGGGCCGGGCGAGGTGGAGATCCTGCGCGAGCGTTGGGCTCACCACACCAACCAGGCGCTAGAGCGCGCCCTGGTCCCCGAGCGAGTCGATCACCGCAGCCATCAGCGTCAGGGCCTGGAGCAGACACCCACGGGTCACCTCGGCCCCCTCGTGGTCGGGATGGAGCGGCGGGCGATGCGGGAGCAGGGTTTCGCGCCGAAGGGGGGCCTGGGCATCGTTCAGGCCATGTCGGCGCCGGGGTTCGAGCCGGCGACCGAGCGCGGCCGGAACACGGTGATGATCGGAATCGGCAACCAGCTTCGTGACTGGGCGCGGATGGCCGAGCAGACTCTGGGGCGCACGATCGACAAGGCGATGGGGGTGGCTGGGCCGCTTCTGGGCAAGGTGGCGTCGCTGTTCGAGCAGTCGCAGGGCGCGGGCCTGGCCGCCTCGATCGCCAGCCCGGCCACCCAGCGGGGGATGGGCGAGCTGGCCAACCAGGCGCGCGCGGCCGAACAGGAGCGGTCGCGATATCAGGAGCTGGAGCGACAGCGGGAGCGCGCCCGAAAGCGGGATATCGATCTGCCGGACATGTGAGTCAGGTGGCGGCGGTTTAGGAGCGTGTTAACACGTCAACGTGCTATCGTGTTGACGTGAAAACATGCGGGGCTCGGCCATGCGAACTGTTGCGATCATCAGCCAGAAGGGCGGCGCAGGGAAAACGACCCTCGTTCTTCATCTTGCTACAGCCGCCCAGGCGGCGGGTGTCGTGTCGCTAATCCTGGACACAGACCCGCAGGCCACGGCCAGCAAAATGGAGCCAGTGGCGCGAAGGTGCAGAACCTGAGGTAATTGACTGCGCCTCCCCTCCTCTGCTGGCGAAGAAGCTGGAGCAGGCGGCCGAGCTTGGCGCGGAACTCGCCGTGATCGATACGCCGCCCCACGCCGACAGCATGAGCGCCGCCGCGTGCCGGGTCGCCGACTTGATCCTGATTCCGTGTCGTCCTCGCGCCTTCGACCTCGATGCGATCGAGACGACGGCGGACCTGGTGAAGGCAAGCGGCAAACCCGCCTTTGTCGTCTTCACGGCTGGACCGCAAAGGGCAATCCACCTTTACCGCGAAGCGGCCGAAATCGTCGCGGGTTTCGGCTTGTCCGTTGCGCCCGTCGTCATGAGTGAGCGGGCCGCCTATCACCACGCCACAGGCGCGGGCAAGACTGCCCCTGAGATCGAACCCGACGGACGGGCGGCCGAGGAGGTCGCGGCTCTTTGGGCGTGGGTGCGTCAACGCGCTAACGTGTCAACACGTCAACGTGCTAACAAGGAGGCCGCCGCATGAGCCGCTTTCAGGGTCTGAAGCAAACGGCTGCGGCCAAGGCCGCCCCTGCCCTCGCCGCTGTGCCTGACGCCGCATCCCGCACCGGGACGATCGCCAAGGCTCGCGAGAACAAGAAGCTCGTTGGCGGCTATTTCAGCCCCGATGTGCGCCGAGCGCTGCATCTGCTCGCGCTTGAGGAAGGCGTTACGATTCAGGCGCTCTTAGGGGAGGGCCTAGACCATCTGATGCGCGCCCGTGGCAAGCACCCCTTCGGTGAGCGCTAGCGGAGATAGTCCAAGGGTGGTCTATAGACGTGTCAACACGTCAACGTGTTGACACGTTAGCGTGTTGACGGGGCTTGGGCTGGCGGATCAGCCCTATGCGTGAACGGTCGGCGCCTGGACGGATTGCACGGCCAGCCGCAGGCCCATCACCTTGAGGATTGCCGACAGGCTACTGAAGCCCGGGTTTCCGTCCGGCGAAAGCGTTCGATAGAGCTGCGTTGGGTTTAAGTGGGCCTGCTCCGCCACCTTGGGGACACCGCCGAAAGCCTTGGCCATCTGGCGAAGGGCGATCATGAGTTCGCCTTGATCGCCGTCCTCAAGGATGCTGTTGAGCAGTTCGACAGCCAGGGCCGGATCCTCGCTATAGAGATCGGCCATCGCCTCGTCGTGTGATCTGTCTTTCATCGCCGATTCTCCTAAGTCCCGTTCCTACTTTGCCAGTCGCGCCAGTAATCGCAGGCCTTGGTTATGTCCGTGTCCTGGGTGCGCTTGTCGCCCGCGCATAGAAGCAGAATGATCGCCGCCCCTGCCCGCGCGTAGTACACGCGATAGCCGGGGCCTTGGTCGATGCGAAGTTCCCACACGCCATCACGGCAAGGCTTGTGATCGCCAAAGTTGCCGAGTTCGACGCGGTTTACGCGGCGGATAACGGCCGTTTTGGCTTGGGTGTCTCGCACCTGCCGCAGCCATTCCAGATAGACATCCCGCTGGTCTTTGGTGACGTAATGTCGAATCTCGAACATTGGCTATATTCGTCTATAAACGAATCTTGGTCAAGGCCGACGACACCAGCGATATCCCTGAGCTGTCCGACGGCGCTTCTAGCGGTCTCGTGCCGGCGTCCGCTTTGGGGCGGGGGTGGCCGCCGATTCCCTGATGGTCCTGACGCCGGCGCCGCGCGCGGAGCGGGGATGACCAGGCTCAGTATTCGGCCGCCGCCGGCGGCCTGGCGCGGGCGCCGGGGAGAGCGGTTCGACTGTCTAAAATCGCTGGAGCCGGAATCGGCCCCGTTTTGTCTCAAAACGACTTGGCGGATGCTTTGAAAAATTTCCGATAATGGGGCTTGTCGGCATTTCGCAGGGTGTGGCGGGGTTGGCTTTCAAGCGAGTTTGAAGGGGATGCCCTTGCCTTTGAGGAAGTCGGCGAATCCTTGAGGGACCATCATTGTGATGCCGGATGCCACCATGCCGGAGAATACTGGCGGCCCTTCTATTAGCGTCTCAATCGAACCCGTTTTCTGGGTGTATTCCACATGGGCGGCGTTGATCGCATGTCGTTGATCCAAGCCGGTTTCGATAGTTGGCATAGGGGCCGCCTCACGAGCTTTTGGTTTATTTAGGAAAGGGGGACGAGCGATGTAAGGCCGCCAACGAACGTGGCGCTTAAGGTTTGCCCATGGCGGTGATTTGGGCTCTAACCCTCTCTAACTCTGCCTTTCCTTTGGCCGTCATCATCGCCTCGGGTAAATCACGCAAGTTAAACACCCATGTCGCGGAACACTGGCAATAGTGCTCTTGAGCGATGCCAGAAATATCGCCGTAATAGCCATGAGGCCCGACTGTCATAAGCCCCTTTTCAGCGGCCCAGTTACCCTGGATGGCGTAGCAACATCCGTTTCGTGATTTATGATCTGGGGCATCGTCACCGTCGCAACCTCTTGTGTTCCAGACTATCGCTAAAGCTCCCCCGTCAATTGCCTCCATTTCTTTCAAGGAGGCCGCAAATTTGATCCCTTGATGGATCATCACTTGCCGCCGACGCTCCTTTGCCGAAAGCTCTGCCAATGTCGGCGGGATTTTCGCCAGGCTTTGTTGCGCCAGTCGCTGACGATCGGCTTCCGTGGGGGCCGTCGTGATCCACTCGGAGAACCTGCTAAGGGTTTCCCCGATCACCGTTTCTTGGTCTTCTCCGATCTGTTCGGCGGTCTGAATCGCTATCGCCAGAATGCGCCGATCTAGCTCCGGCCGAAGGTGGGGCTTGATTTGTTGGAGTGTGAAACGCGACACCCCTGGATTGACGGCGAACGGCTCTGCCATGATCTGCGCTCCCCAGCTAGGCGATGGAGCACCATCGCCCGACGCGGCGGGTAAAGCTAGAAATGACAAAGGGCCGGCTTCCGATAAGCCCTAGAACGCGCGATTGGCGGACCTAGCGCGGCGGCGGTAGCGTCGCCATATTCCCCGGTCAGACGATCATCCGAGGCCGCCATGTCCCGTCCGTTGCAGATACAAGGCGACCTGTTCGCCGAGCGCGGTTACACCGTGCAGGTCGCTACTGCTGAGGGGCCGACCACTTGGAGCGCTGAATTTCGGATTGGTGTCTATGAAGGCGAGCGCCTCAACTACAAGGCCAATTCTATACGGCGCGAATTTCCCCGGCATGAAGGGTTGCTCAATCACCTCATGAGCATGGAGCAAGAGGCCCGCGCCGTCATCGCCACCTTGCCGCCCCTCGACCAAGGAGCCACAACGTAGCGGCGTAGACAGCGCGGGGGGCGCCATGAGTAGGAAGATCACCCTTGTAGGGATCATCGCCGCGATGGGTGCGGCAGCAACGGGGTGCGGCCCGTCGAGTGCTCCACCGGAAGAAGCGCAATCCGCCAGTGAGCCCGCGACAACGCCCGCCGCTCCTGTCGACGTCGTTCAAGCCAGGCGGCCAGATGATGAAGCTCAGCTTCTCAAAGCCTATTCCGCAGCAACTGCCGACATTAATGCACCTAACGACATTGTGAGAGACCAGATTTCAAATCAGAGAAATGCTGTTTGGAAAATAGCTGTCTCTAAACTCGGCGAACTTCATTCGTGGACAGGAAAAATTAAAGATATCCACGACACTGGCTGGTTTTCAATTTCAATAAATGACACGCTAGAATTTGACAACTCTGAAGCGATGGTAAATGGCGGCGATGATCGCCCTAATCCTGAATATCAAGCTTGGCTACTTACAAGTATTAAGCAATTTTCGCCGGGGCAAGCGGTCAAATTTTCGGGATATATCGATCCTCAATACACGGAAATTTGCTTTACAATTGACAGGTTCGATTTCAGTTGTGGGGTAAAAATTACAAGCATATCGTCGCTGTGACGACTTTAACTGCTTCTATGGCGGTTTATACGTCTGGCTTGCGCCTGGCCCCCTATGAGCGCCGCCGGTGTGGCGGCGCTATTTCCTGCTACTGGGGCTTTGTGGCCCGGCCGCTCAGGGCGTGAGATCGGCCCAGAATTCCCGTCTTCCCCGACTCGCCAAATCACCGCAGCCTCGCCGTTTGCGGCGTGGAGAGTTACGCCGGTTCGTCGCGCTATGGATTCGGCCCTTTTGGCGAAGGGCAGGGGTCAGAAACGACGAAAGCCCGGCTTGGCGGCCGGGCCTGTCTAGTCTTGGGGCCTTGGGTGGGCCGGAAATCAGCAATCCGAACCTCCCCCGATTTCCTGAGATCGTCAACTCAAAAGCGCTGCTTTTGAGAACGAGGGCCTGTGGCCTTTTGACAGCCGCCGCCAGGACGGGCCGACCCAGCCACAGGGACGGCCATGGAGCCTCTATTCGCCTACGCCTACGCGGAGCCCCCGCGAGAACCGATCCGCCGCCACAGCCGCCCGCGAGGGCGCTGTGAGGGCGTGTTCTGGCGCCCGTTCAATCCGAAGGACATCGGTCGCTATCTGCTGGCGGCCGAGCGGTTCGAGCGCGCCGGCCGACAGAAGGGCGAACGCAGCGGCCCGTTGGGCGCCGTGGCGCTCGAGGTGCTGCGCGAGCTGGTGCGGCTGATCGACTATCGCACCGGCCGCCTCGAGCCGGCGCTGACGACGATCATGCGCCGGGTGAAGCGGTCGAAGGATGCGGTCGTGCGGGCGCTGGCCAACTTGCGGACCCACGGCGTTCTGGACTGGCTGCGCCGCTGGGAGGCGACGGGCGACACGGAGGGCGGCCCACAGGTCAAGCAGGC
>CAIYPH010000428.1 GCA_903928045.1 uncultured Rhodospirillales bacterium | reverse complement strand
GGCGTAGATGGTGCCGGCGGTGGCGAAATCGGGGGCGCGGAAGAGGACCCAGCCGGCGATCACGGCGAGCATGGTGGCGGCCCAGGCGAAAGGGCGGGGGAGGGGGCGGGCGGGCCAGGTGTGGTTGAGGGCGAGGAGGGCGCCATGCAGGGCGCCCCAGGCGATGAAGGTCCAACCCGCGCCGTGCCAGAGGCCGGCGAGGAGCAGGGTGGCGAGGAGGTTGGCGTATTGGCGGGGGCGGCTGGCGCGGTTGCCGCCAAGGGGGATGTAGACGTAGGCGCGGAGGAAGGCGGAGAGGGAGATGTGCCAGCGGCGCCAGAATTCGATGATGGAGGTGGCGCGATAGGGGCTGTCGAAATTGGCGGGGAGGCGGACGCCGAACATGCAAGAGAGGCCGGCGGCCATGTCGGAGTAGCCGGAGAAGTCGAAGTAGAGCTGGAAGGTGTAGGCCAGCGCGCCGGCCCAGGCGGTGGCGGCGCCGGCGGTGGCGGCGCCGCCGGGGGCGAAGAGGTCGTCGGCGATGGGGGCGATTTCATCGGCCAGGATGATTTTCTTGAACAGGCCGATGGCGAAGACGCTGGCGCCGACGGCGATGCTTTCCGCGGTGGGGCGGAAGCCGGGGCGCTGGAATTGCGGGACGGTTTCGCCATGGTGGAGCAGGGGGCCGGCGACGAGGTGGGGGAACCAGGTGACGAAGAGGAGGTAGTCGGGCGCGCTGGCTTTTCCGGCGCGGCCGGCGGCGGCATCGGCGAGCCAGGCGATCTGGGTGAAGGTGTAGAAGGAGATGCCGATGGGCAGGGCGGCGCGCACGGCGGCGGCGGGGATGGTGGCGAGGCCGAGGGTCTCGGCGGCGAAGGCGGCGTATTTGAACCAGCCGAGGACGGCGAGGTTGGCGGCGACGCCGGTGGGGAGCAGCCAGCGGGGGGCGCCTCGGGCGAGGGCGCGACCGAGGCGGTGGTTCACGGCGACGGAGGCGAGCAACAGGGCGGTGTGGGCGGGGCCGTTGCCGGCGTAGAAGACGAGGGACATCAGAGCGAGCCACAGCGTGGCGGCGCGAGGGAAGTTGCGGGCGGCGAGCGCGTGCCCGGCGAGTGCGACGGGCAGGAACAGCAGGATGAAGGCGTAGGAGTTGAACAGCATTCCCACGCCCTCCTGCGCTAGTTCGGGACGGCGCTTGGCATGGGCTTAGCCGGCCCTGATGCGCGCGGCGATGTGTTCGCCGATCATCATGCAGGTGAAATGCGTGTTGGCGCGGCAATCCATCGGCATGATGGAGGCGTCGGCGACGCGCAGGCCGTCGATGCCTTTGACGGTGCCGTCGGGGTTGGTGACGCCGCGGGGTTCTTCCCAGGCGGTCATGCGGCAGGTGCCGGCGGCGTGTTGGGCGTCACCGGCTTCGGCGCGGAGCAGGGCGTCGAGCTCGTCGGGGGGCAGGGTGGCGGCGGTGGCGACGGGGATGCCGGCGGTGCCGAAGGTGATGTGTTCGGCGATGCCGGTGATTGCGGGTTGGGCGACGAGGGCGGCCAGGCGGCGGACGCCGTCGCGCAGGCGGGCGCGGTCGGAGGGGTCATCGAGCATGTTGCAGTCGACGATGGGGTCGGCTTCGGGGTTGGCGCTGGCGAGGCGGATGGTGCCGCGGGAGTGGGCGGCGAAGACGCCGATGCCGATGCTGCCGGGGTCGGCGCCGTGGGGGCCGAAGCCGCGGTGGTTGAAGCCGATGAACATCATGTCGCGATGGGAGCCGCCGGGGAGGCCGGAGGAATAGGTGACGTTGCAGTTGGTGTGGCGGGTGTCGGGGTCGGTTGGGCGGTGGGCGGGGTGGAGGGCGATGCTTGCGCGCACGATGGGGTGTTCGAGGAAATTGGCGCCGATCTCGGGCATGTCGCGGGCCACGGGGATGCCGAGGGCGCGCAGGGCGGCGGCGGGGCCGAGGCCGGAGCGCCACAGGATCGCGGGGGAGTGGACCGCGCCGGCGCTGAGGACGATTTCGCGGGCGGTGAGATCGACCGGCGGGGCGCCGGCGATGGCGACGCGTACGCCGGTGGCGCGGGTGCCGGACAGCAGGACGCGCTCGACCAGCGCCTCGCCTTGGATGGTGAGGTTGGGGCGGGCGCGCGCGGGTTCGAGGAAGGCTTCGTTGGTTGAGACGCGCTTCAGGCCGCGGCTGTTGATGGGGTAGCAGGAGACGCCTTCGCCGGTGGGGGCGTTGAGGTCGGGGTTCCAGGGGTAGCCCTCGGCGAGGGCGGCGTCACAGAGGGCGCGGTCGATCGGGCCCCAGGTCTCGCGCGGCGGGTGATAGACCGGGACGGGGCCGGAGGTGCCGTGCCAGTCGCCGGGGGCGGGGTCGTTCTCGATGCGGCGGAAATGCGGCAGGACGGAGGCGAAGGACCAGCCCTCGCAGCCCGCCTCGGCCCAGGCATCGAAGGCATCGGCGACGCCGCGGATGGCGATCTGGGCGTTGACCGCCGAGCTGCCGCCGAGGCCGCGGCCGCGCCAGTAGAGCCGTGGCGGTTGCGCCGGCGTGCGGGCGGCCATCAGGCCGGGCCATTGCCATTGGGCCTGGAGGTCGGGCGGCAGGATGATGGCGAGGGGGTTGGCGCTCTGCATGGCCGGTGGGGCCTCGCCGGCGCGCCAATCCCGCCCGGCTTCGAGGAGGAGGACGCGGCGGCGCGGGTCTTCGGACAAGCGGGCAGCGAGGATGGAACCGGCCGAGCCGGCACCCACCACGATCACATCCCATGGTCCGTTGGTAAGCGTCATCGGGGGCACTCCTCGGTTTCCGTCGATCCTCCCATTGTCGCTGGGGGAGGGCAATTGCCGTGGCGAGTCGGTGGTGCCCGTTCTTGCTTTGACAACTTCAAAAATGGCTGTAGACTAATGATTCGTCAGGATTTGTAGGAATCGACTGCCGTATGAGCCTTCTCGGCACCGTCAAGCGTCAGACTCGGGCCGCCGTGCTGCCGGCGGTGTTTCTGTCGCTGGTCGCCTATTTCATGTGGCAGGCGCAGCAGGGCGAGCGCGGGACGAACACGGCGAGCCAGCGTGCGCTCGATCTGCAGCGGGCGAAGGCGGAACTCGTCCGTGCCGAGACGGATCTCGCGACGTGGGAGCGGCGGGTGACGGCGATGCGGGCGTCACGGGTGGATAGCGATACGCTGGATGAGCGGGCCCGCGCGATGCTGAACCTCTCCGAGCCGCGCGACATCATCGTGCCATATCCGCAGGGGCAGCGGCTGTTCTGAGCGCGGTCTAGCGACCGAAGGCGACCTCTATCCCGGACAGCGCGCCAAAGTCGGGCGCAACGCACTCCTGCCCTGGCGCGACCTCGATTGGCGTGTCGGTGCCGAGAAACCGACCGGCACAGCGCAGGTGTGCGCCGGGCGTTGCCTCGTCGGTGAGGCGCACGGCGAAGCCGGTTAGTGGCCGGGACTTCCCGCGGGTGCCGGCAAAGGCGCCGTTCCGCGCCCAGTCGCTCCAGGTGTTGTCGTCGAGCCGCACGCGATACTCGAGGTCGTCGCCGGCGCCGGTGATCGCGATTCCCTCGATGGTTTTTCCCTCCATGAAGTCCACGATGCCGGCCCGGCCCGTCACGTCGCCGATTTGACTGGCATGGGCGAGGACTGCCAGCGGCACGCTGCGGCCTTGGATGCGGCCGAGAATGGGCCGGCCGGCCGTGGTTGCGGTGTTCGGGCGGGGGGCGTGTTTGCGGATGAGGCAGGCGCGGCGGTAGAAGGTGATGGTATCCGCGTTTCGCCCATAGGTTCGCAGGAACGGGTCCTCGACCGCGGCGATATCGAGTTGGTCATCCGCCAGCCGCAGGTCCACCCAGGATTTGAGATATTCGGCGCAGCTTGTGGTGGCGACGCCGCGGAAATCCGCGGCCATTGCCCCATAATTGGTCTGCAGATCCTCGACGATGTACATGCCGCGATCGACGACGAAGGGGAAAAGGGCGCGGAGTGTGGTGATCTGGTGGTTCCAGAGATGCGAGCCATCCTCGATCACGATGTCGAAGGGGCCGTGATCGACGGCGATGCGGGTGAGGTCTTCGATGTTTGACTGGTCGGCGATGACGATGCCGACCGGTGAGGAGGCGTGGCGGAGGGCGGCGGGGTCGATATCGACCCCGAGGATGCGGGCGTGGGGGAAATATGCTTCCCAGGTTCGCAACGAGGCGCCGTTGAAGACACCGATCTCGATAATGGAGAGCGGCTGCTGGCGGAGGGGCGCGAAGAATGTTTCATAGAAGCGGAGATAGTCGTGCAATGCTGACGACTTGTCGGTCCCGCAGCGCAGGCCGATGGTGTCAAGCGTCTCCAAGTGGGGGGGCATTCAGCGGGCTCCTCGTTTGGCTCGCTCCGCTCGGAGCTTGGATCGGGAGTCGACGATACCATGGAGACGTGGCTGCCGCGATGCCCGAGCGGCGGGTCGGGTGGTGTCCCCGTCCGTGGTGTAGGAGGCCACTGACTGGCCTGCCTGAGCGACCGCCACGAGTCTGGCGTAGGCAGGCCAGTCAGTGGCCATCGCGATGGCCGTGGGTAGGGTTGGGTTGCAACACGCAACTCTCACCCGAGGACCACCACGATGACCGATGACAAGATCGCCCTTCGCGCGCTTTTGGAGAAGGGCTCCGATGCGACATTCTTGCGCGAAATGATCGGCTTTGCCGCCGAACGCCTGATGCAGCTCGAGACGAGCGAACTGTGCGGGGCCAGCCACGGCGAGCGCAGCGAGACCCGGCGCAACCAGCGCAACGGCTACCGTGACCGTGACTGGGAGACCCGCGCCGGCACCGTTGAGCTCCGCATCCCCAAACTGCGGCGTGGCAGTTACTTCCCGGCCTTCCTTGAGCCACGGCGAATGGCCGAAAAGGCACTGACGGCTGTCATCCAGGAGGCCTACATCCAGGGTATATCCACCCGCTCGGTGGACGACCTGGTCAAGGCGATGGGGATGGAGGGGATCAGCAAGAGCCAGGTCTCGCGCCTGTGCGGCGAGATCGACGAGCGGGTGCAGACCTTCCTGACCCGGCCGATCGAGGGCGAATGGCCCTATATCTGGCTCGACGCCACCTACGTGAAAGCCCGCCGCGACCATCACATCGTCTCAGTGGCGGTGATCGTCGCCGTCGGCGTCAACACCGACGGCCGGCGCGAAGTGCTTGGAATGACTGTGGGCCACAGCGAGGCCGAGCCGTTCTGGGTGGAGTTTCTGCGCAGCCTGGCCCGGCGCGGGCTGCGGGGCGTCAAGCTGGTCACCTCGGATGCCCATGAGGGGCTGAAGGCCGCCATCACCAAGGTGCTGAGCGC
>CAIYPH010000427.1 GCA_903928045.1 uncultured Rhodospirillales bacterium | reverse complement strand
TGGCGCAGGCGGTGGCCGGGTATCTCAGCGCGGTGGGGCTGAAGGCGCAGGTGCGGCCGTTCGAGATGAACCTGTTCACCAACGACATCATCCCCAACGGCAAGACCGGCGAGATGTTCGCCATGGGCTGGGGCGGCTGGACCTTCGACTACGACAACACCGCCTACCTGATGTACCACAGCGGCGAGCGCTGGAACCCCTACGACAAGGACCCCGCGCTCGACACCATGCTGGAGGCCCAGCGCAGCATCGCCGACCGGGGGGAGCGCCAGAAGGCGTTGCAGAAGATCGCCAACTTCGTCGCCGAGCACGCGTTGGAGCTGCCGCTCTACAACCTCGATACCTATTACGGGGTGAACAAGCGGGTGAAGGGGCTGGTGGTGCCGCCGGATAACCGCTTCCGCCTCGCCGGCGTCTCGGTCGACTGACGGCGCGCGCGCGTGGGCCGCTTCCTGCTCGGGCGGCTCGCGCTCGCGATCTTCGTCGTTCTGGTGGTCACCTTGCTGGTGGCCTGGGCGGTGCGCCTCTCGGGCGACCCCGCGGTGATGCTGGCGGAGGGTGCGGGGTCAATCACCGCGAAGGATCTCGAGAACATCCGCAAGGCCCTCGGGCTCGACCGGCCGTTCGGCGTGCAGTACGCGAGCTTCCTCGGTGGCATGCTGTCGGGGGATATGGGCAACAGCTTCATGGGCGGGCGGCCGGTGGCGGGCATGGTGCGCCAGGCCCTGCCGCTGACCCTCATGCTCGCCGGGCTCTCGCTGGCCGCCTCGCTGCTGGTCTCGATCCCGCTCGGCATTCGCGCCGCGGTGCATCGCGGCGGGGCGGCGGATCAGGCGATCCGCATCCTCTCGCTGTTCGGCCTGTCGTTCCCGAATTTCTGGCTGGCGATCATGCTGGTGCTGGTGTTCTCCATCACGCTGGGGTGGTTGCCGCCGGCTGGTGCCGATGGGCCGTCGAGCCTGGTGATGCCGGTGCTGACGATGGCGACCATTCTCTCCGCCACCAACGTCCGCCTGGTCCGCAGCGCGATGCTGGAGACGCTGTCCGCCCAGTACATCACGGTGGCCCGCAGCAAGGGTCTCGCCGAGACGGTGGTGCTCTACAAGCATGCGCTGAGGAACTGCGCGATCCCACTGATCACCTATATCGGCCTGCAATTCGGCGGGCTGATCGGCGGCGTGGTGGTGATCGAGCGGGTGTTCAACTGGCCGGGCATGGGCAGCCTCGCCTTCGACGCGGTGGCGAGCCGGGATTACCCGGTGCTGCAGGCGGTGGTGACGGTGCTGGCGGCGATGATCGTGCTGGTGAACCTGATCGTCGATGTCCTCTACGGGTTTGTTGATCCGCGGGTGAGGACGGAATGAAGGAAGCAAGCAAGCGCTTCTTTTTGAAAAAAGAAGCAAAAACTTTCTATCCGTTTGCTGTCCTCCCTCCCTGGAGAGGGCAAAGCAAACTGATAAAAATTTTTTGGTTCTTTTTTTCAAAAAAGAACCACTTCCTTCCACTTGGCAGTTCCTTATGAACCGCCTGCGCTCCCTCGAATTCATCCTCGGCGCCGGCCTCTCCGGCGGCATGGCGCTGGCCGTGCTGCTGTCGGACTGGCTGTTTGCCGGCGGGGCCGATGCGATGGACCTCGCGATGCGGCTAACTCTGCCGTTCCAGTCCTTCGCCCACCCGCTGGGGACGGATCCGCTGGGGCGGGACGTGCTGGCCCGAGTGATCCTCGGCGGCCAGGTCTCGCTGACGGTCGGCGTGCTGTCGGTGGCGGGGGCGGCGGTGGTGGGGACGTTTGCGGGGCTGATCGCCGGGTATTATCGCGGGCCGTGGGACCTGGTGCTGATGCGCTGGGCGGATGTGCAACTCGCGCTGCCATTTATTCTGGTGGCCATTACCTTCGCGGCCATTCTCGGCACCGACATGTGGAAGCTCATCGCCTTCATGGCGATCAGCCAGTGGGTGCAATACGCCCGCGTGGTGCGCTCGGCGACCATCGTGCTGCGGGAGCGGGAGTTCGTGCTCTCCGCCCATGCCGTTGGGGTGCGCGACCATGCGATCATCCGCCGCCACATTCTGCCCAACGCCATCGCGCCGGTGCTGGTGCTGATGACGCTGAATGTCGCCAACAACATCCTGCTCGAATCGAGCCTCACCTTCCTCGGCCTCGGTATCGACCCGCTGATCCCCTCCTGGGGCGGCATGCTGTCGGACGGGCGGACCTATTTGCAAACCGCGTGGTGGGTGAGCTTCTTCCCCGGGCTCGCCATCATGCTGACCGTGCTCGGCCTCAACCTGCTCGGCGACTGGCTGCGCGATGCCGTCGACCCGACCACACGGAGCCAGCGCTGATCGCCGGGGTTGCAACCGTGCCGCCGCGCTCCATTTCACCTCTGTAGCCAGACGCACCCGGCGCATGTTTTGCGCGGGGCGTCCCGCGACAGCGAGGCGCGCGCATGTGGTCCAATATTGTCTTTTATTCCAGCCTGGCCTTCCAGAGCCTCATCGGCGTGTTCGGCCTGCGTCTCTACGAGGAGCCGCGCTACGACGTGATCGCCCGGCTCGATGACCGCGTCGAAATCCGCCGCTACGCGCCGCGGCTTGCCGCCGAAGTGGAGGCGGCCGGCGGGCAGGCGAAGACCGACGAGGCGTTTCGCCTGCTGTTCGCCTATATCGCCGGCGCCAACCAGGCCGCCGAGGGCGGTGCCAAGATTGCCATGACCGTGCCAGTCGAGGTGCGCCGCAGCGAGAAGGTGGCGATGACCGTGCCGGTGCAGGTGTCGCCATCCGGCGAAACCATGCGGATGCTGTTCTACCTCCCGGCCGAACTGACCGCCGCCACCGCGCCGAAACCCGCGGACCCCCGCGTGCGCATCATCACCGTGCCAGGCGAAACCATCGCCACCCTGCGCTTTTCCGGCTCCCCGGATGCCGCCCCCGCGCGCCAGGCGGATCTGCTCGACAGCCTGAAGCCGTCGCGCTGGCGCTCGGCCGGCGTACCGTACATGCTGAGCTACGACCCTCCGTTCACGCTGCCCTTCCTGCGGCGCAACGAGGCCGCGGTGGTGGTGGCGAGCGGGCCGTGAAGCTGCCACAGAAGGGAAAATAATGCTTTTCAAAAGCAGACGTAAGGATCTTCTAACCACCCGGTTCACGGCTATACGGTGACGCTCTCAGCCAAGCGAATAGAAGTTTTTTGGTTCTTTTTTCCAAAAAAGAACCGCTTCCTTCGCCTTGCGACCGCACGCCCGCAGGCGCGATAACCGGGCATGGACACGCACAATTTCGACGTCATCGTCATCGGCGCCGGCATCGTCGGCGCCACCACGGCCGCGCAAATCGCCGATGGCCGCCGGGTCGCCCTCATCGAGGCGGAGGAGGCGGCCGGCTATCACACCACCGGCCGCTCGGCCGCGGTGTGGCTGCAGAATTACGGCCCGGCCGATGCCCAGGCGCTCACCCGCGCCTCGCGCGGTTTCCTCACCACCCCGCCCGCCGGCTTCGCCGAGGCGCGGCTGTTCGCCCGACGCGGGGCGATGTACGTGGCCTCCGCGCCGCAGGAGCCGGCGCTGCGTGATCTGCTGCGCACCGGGCTCGGCGTGCGCGAGATCTCGCCGGCAGAGGCCCGCGCCATCGTGCCGGCGCTGCGGCTGGAGGCCACCGTCGCTGCCGCCTATGAGGACGACGCCTATGATCTCGACGTCGCCGCCATCCACCAGGGCTTCCTCGGCCTGCTGCGCCGCCGCGGCGGCACGCTCGCCTTGCGCAGCCGGGCCGGCCGTATCGCCCGCACGTCGGGGGGCTACGAGGTTGAAGTCACTGGCGGCGCCCTTTTCCGCGCCCCCGTCGTGGTGAACGCCGCCGGCGCCTGGGGCGACGAGATCGCCGCCCTCGCCGGCGCCCGCCCCATCGGCCTCACGCCGATGCGCCGCACCGCCTGCATCATCGATCCCGCACCGTACGACGTGGAGCACTGGCCGATGCTCAACGACATGGAGGAGAACTGGTACTGCCGGCCGGAGGCGCGCACCAAGCTGATGGTCTCCCCGGCCGACGAAACCCCCTCCTTCGCGCATGACGTGCAGCCCGAGGAGATCGACGTCGCCATCGGCATCGACAACATGCAGCAGGCGTTGGCCATCGAGGTGCGCCGCATCGAGCGCAGCTGGGCCGGCCTGCGCACCTTCACGCCGGATCGCGGCCTGGCCATCGGGTTTGACCCGGCGCTCGACGGGTTCTTCTGGTGCGTCGGCCAGGGCGGCTACGGGATCCAGACCTCGCCCGCCGCCGGCCGCCTGGCTGCCGGGCTGATCGCCGGCAAGCTCGATGCCGACCTCACGGACGTCGCCCGCCTGACCGACCCCGCCCGCTTCCACCCGGCCTAGTCCATGGCGGATACCTCCTTCGATACCGTCATCATCGGCGCCGGCATCGTCGGCCTCTCCGTCGGCTACTCCCTCGCCTGCCGCCACGGCGTCAGCCGCATCGCCATCATCGACCAGGGTGACCCCATGGCGATGACCTCGGCGCAATCGGGCGAGAACTACCGCAACTGGTGGCCCCACCCGGTGATGACCCGCTTCACCGACCACGCGATCGACCTGCTGGAGGAAATCGCGCGGGAGACCGGCAACCGCATCAACATGTCCCGCCGCGGCTACCTGCTCGCCACCCGCGCCGCCACGCCCGAGGCGCTGATCGCCGAATTGCATCGCGGCTACGGGGAAGCCGGCGAAGGCCGCATCCGCTTCCATACCGGCGCCGCCGCCAGCTATCGCCCGCAGACGGCGCGGGACTGGGAGAGCGCGCCGGATGGGGTGGACGTGCTGAGCGGCCCCGCCCTCATCACCAGCCTCTTCCCCGCCCTCGCGCCGGACGTCGCTACCGCCCTCCATATCCGCCGCGCCGGTGACATCAGCGGCCAGCAGCTCGGCCAGTTCATGCTCGAACGCCTGCGCGCCGCCGGCGGCCGCCTCATCCGCGCCCGCCTCACCGGCATCGCGACCGGCCCCCGCTTCACGCTCCACACCGATGCCGGCCCGATCCACGCCGATCGCCTGGTCAACGCCGCCGGCCCCTTCCTCGGCGAGGTCGCCGCCATGCTCGGCGAGACCCTGCCGGTGCAGCGCGTGTTCCAGCAAAAAATCTCTTTCGAGGACCGCGACGCCGCCCTGCAGCGCACCCTGCCCTTCACCATCGACCTCGATGGCCAGTATCTCGACTGGACCGACGAGGAGCGCGCCCTTCTCGCCACCGACCCCGCCAGTGCCGCCTTGCTGCGCCCCATGCCGGGCGGCATTCACCGCCGCCCCGAAGGCGGCGACGGCGGCACCTATGTGAAGCTCGGCTGGGCCTATAACGAGCAGCCCGGCGACCCCGCCGGCCCGCCACCGATCGACCCGCATTTCCCCGACGTGGTGCTGCGCGCCGCCGCCCGCCTCACCCCCGCCCTCGCCCGCTACATCGGCCGCCTGCCGCGCGGCGCCCGCCACTACGGCGGCTACTACACGATGACCCCGGAAAACTGGCCGCTGATCGGCCCGATGCGCACGCAAGGCGCCTACATGGCCGGCGCCCTCTCGGGCTACGGCACCATGTCCGCCACCGCCACCGGGGCAATCTGCGCCGGCTGGGTCAGCGGATCGGCGATACCGGACTACGCCGAAAGCTTCACCCTCGCCCGCTACGACGACGCCGCGCTGATGGCGGAACTGCGGAGCAGCGCCAGCAAGGGCGTGCTGTAACCACCGCTGAGACTGACTCGACTCGCGCGCATGTTCCATTTATGTTCATGGCTATGCAGCAAGGCGCCCTTTTCCCCGAACCACCTTCCGCCCTCTCGGACGCCGAGATCGAGGACGTGCTGCGCCGCGCCATCGCCCGCAGCGGCGGCCTGTCCCGCCTGGCCGCGCTGCACCTCAACAGCATCGCCGCGGAATATCTGGTTGCCGAGCTGCGCGCGGCCGATCTGGAGGTCGTTCGCAGCGGCCGGCGGGTGGAGTCCGGGGAGGCGAAGGCAAGGTAAGGTGTTCTTTTTGTGAACAAAAAGAACCAAAAAAACTTTTTGTTCCATCCATGCCGTTGG
>CAIYPH010000426.1 GCA_903928045.1 uncultured Rhodospirillales bacterium | reverse complement strand
TCAACACCTCGCTGGTGATCACCTTCTCCTACTCCCTCTCCTCGATGACCGCCGCCTTCGCCGGTGTGCTGGTGGCGCCGGTGACGTTGACGGGCGCCAGCATGGGTGGCGCGCTCGGCCTCAAGGCCTTCGCGGTGGCGATCATCGGCGGATTGTCCTCGGGCATGGGCGTGGTGGTCGGCGGGCTGATCCTCGGCATCACCGAGACGCTGACCGGCTACTACATCTCCACCGGCTACAAGGATGTGCCGGGCCTGGTGCTGCTGCTGTTGGTGCTCTCGTTCAAGCCGTCCGGCCTGTTCGGCTCCGCCGCCATCAAGAAGGTCTGAGCCGATGAAGCGTCTCGCGACCCTGGCGGGCATCGCCGCCGCCCTCGTTTTCCCCTTCGTGGTCACCAGCCCGTACTATCTCCACCTCGTGGTGGTGATCGCGATCTTCTCGATCGTGACGATGGGGCTCGACATCGTGTTCGGCTACACCGGCGAGGTCTCGGTGGGCCATGCCGCGCTGTTCGGCGTCGGCGCCTATACCGCGGGGGTGCTGGCCTTCCAGTTCGGCCTCGGCTTCTGGTGGTCGATCCTACCGGCGATCGCGGTGGCGCTGGCCTTCGGCGCTCTGCTGGCGCTTCCGGCACTGCGGGTGACCGGGCCGTACCTCGCGATGGTGACGCTGGCCTTCGGCACCATCGTGGCCATTCTCATCAACGAGATGACCTTCTTGACCAACGGCCCGCTCGGCATCTCCCTGCAGAAGCCCTTCTTCGCCGATTTGCGCGAGAGCCTGCCGTTTCTCGAAATGTCCCGCGCTCGGATGCGCGACGTCGAATTCTACTACGTGGTCGCGGCCTCGTTCGGGCTGGTGGTGGTGGTGATCAACCGGCTGCTCGCCTCGCGCTTCGGCCGCGCCTTCGAGGCGCTGCGTGACAGCCCCATCGCGTCGGACTGCATGGCCGTCAGCGTCTATCGCCACAAGGTGCTGGCCTTTGTGATGTCCGCGGGCTTCGCCGGTTTCGCCGGCGCGCTGTTCGCCTATTCCGAGCAGTATATCGCGCCCAATAACTTCAGCTTCGAGCTGTCGATCCAGTTCCTCCTCGCGGTCACCATGGGCGGCCGCAAATCCCGCGTCGGGCCGATTCTGGGGGCGGCGATCGTGGTGTATCTGCCCAACCTGCTGGCCGATATCGGCCAGTTCCGCGCGGTGGCCGGCGGGATTGCGGCGATCGCCGTGCTCTCGGGCGGCTGGCGGATGGTGAAGGTGCCGGAGGAGCGGCTGCGCACCGCCATCCCCGTGCTGCTATGCGTCGGCTTCTTCGTGTTCTCGATGCTGCTGGAGAAGATCACCGACTACAAGCTGACCGTGTTCGGCCTGATGATCCTCTTCGTCGTCTACTACCTGCCCGAGGGCATCTGGGGCTTTGCCAAGCAAGGGCTGGCCGGCGTGCTGCCGGCGGCCCGCGCGTTGCTGGCCGAGCGTGGCGATGACGCGCATGCCTGGTCGGCCACCGCGCCGCAGGTAGCGGCCGGCAAGCCGCTGCTGGAGGTGAGCAAGGTGGTGATGCAGTTCGGCGGCCTGCGCGCGCTCGACACCATCGACCTCACGGTGATGCCTGGCACCATCCACGGGCTGATCGGGCCGAACGGCTCCGGCAAGTCCACCATGATGAACGTGCTGACCGGCATCTACGTGCCCACCGCCGGCGCGGTGCGCTTCGAGGGGCGCGAGATCCAGGGCCAGACCTCGTCCGACATCGCCTCTGCCGGCATTGCCCGCACCTTCCAGAACGTGCAGCTGTTCGGCGAGCTGAGCCTGCTCGAGAACATCATGGTCGGGCTCAACCACACCTATCGCGGCGGCGTGGGGGACGTGGCGCTGGCCACGCCGCGCGCCCGGCGCGAGGAGGCAGCAGCGCGGCTGCGGGCCGCCTCGCTGCTGCGCTTCGTCGGGCTGGAGGCGCTGGCCGCCGAGGAGGCGCGCAACCTGCCCTACGGCAAGCAGCGCCTGCTGGAGATCGCCCGTGCGCTGGCACTCGACCCCAAGCTGCTGCTGCTCGACGAGCCGGCCGCCGGCCTCACCGCGCCCGACATCAAGGAGCTGATCGACATCATCCGCAAAATCCGTGACCACGGGATCACCCTGATCCTGATCGAGCATCACATGGACGTGGTGATGAGCCTGTCGGACACCGTGACCGTGCTGGATTTCGGCCAGAAAATCGCCGAGGGGCGGCCGGCGGAGGTGCAGTCCGACCCCAAGGTGATCGCCGCCTATCTCGGCGGCAGCCACGCCGAAGCGGCCTGAGGGGAGACGGGACATGCTCAAGGTCGAAAATCTGGTTGCCGGCTACGGCAAGGTGCAGGTGCTGCAGGAGGTCTCGCTGCACGTGCCGGAGGGGCGCCTGGTGACGCTGATCGGCTCCAACGGCGCCGGCAAGACCACCACGCTGCGTGCGGTCTCCGGCATGATCGCGCCGCAGGGCGGGCGGATCACGCTGAACGGGGCGGACATCACCGGCCTCGCGCCGCACGCCATCGCCGGGCGCGGCATGGCCCATTCGCCGGAGGGGAGGCGGGTGTTCCCCACCCTGCCGGTGGCGGATAACCTGCTGCTCGGCGCCTTCACCCGCGTCACCGGCCGACGGCCGAAGGGCGATGTACAGGCCGATCTTGACCGCATGTATGGCCTGTTCCCCCGCCTCGCCGAACGCCGCGGCCAGCTCGCCGGCACGCTTTCGGGCGGCGAGCAGCAGATGCTGGCAATGGCGCGGGCCCTGATGCTGAACCCGCTGGTGCTGCTGCTCGACGAGCCCTCGATGGGCCTCGCGCCACGCCTGGTGGAGGAAGTGTTCGCCATCATCGCCCGGCTGAAGGCGGAACGGGTGACGATGCTGCTCGTCGAGCAGTTCGCCGCCGCGGCCTTGGAGGTTGCGGACTTCGGCTACGTGCTGGAAAACGGCCGTGTCACCGCCTCGGGCCCCGCGACCGCCCTTCGCGACGACCCTGCCGTGCGCGCCGCGTATCTCGGAGCCGCACACTGAGGCTTGCAACCGGCGCGCGGCGCTTGTAGTTAGCCCTGCCCCGGCGCTGCACTAGCTCAGTGGTAGAGCACTCCCTTGGTAAGGGAGAGGTCGACAGTTCAATCCTGTCGTGCAGCACCATTTTT
>CAIYPH010000425.1 GCA_903928045.1 uncultured Rhodospirillales bacterium | reverse complement strand
CGCTGGGCACGCTGCTGGTGGCGGAGACCTGGCCGGCGCATCTGCGCGGACGCGTGCTCAGTATCAGCCGCGGCACCTGGTGCTTCGGCACCGCCACGGCCGGGCTGATCACGACGTTCATCATGGCCAGCTATGGCTGGCGTTGGGCCATCGCGGTGCCGGGCCTGATCGCGCTGCTCGCGGTCTATGTGCGGGCGAAATGCCCGGAATCGCCCTACTGGGTGCAGACGCAGGACCGCAAGCGGCAGATCGCCGCCAAGCGCACCGCCGGCGAACCTGTCAGCGAGGCGGATGCCAACTGGCAGAAGAAGGCCGACAAGATCGCGGTCATGCAGCTCTTCCAGCCTGACCTGCGGCGCTCCACCTACGTCGCGATCTTCGTCGCCTGCTGCTCGACGGCCATTTACGGCACGGTGGGCGGCTGGATGGCCTATTACCTCAACGTCGAGATGAAGTGGCCGACCGCGGAATACGGGCTGTTCTACACCTGCTGGGGCCTGGTCGGCTTCCTCGGGCTGCTCGCCGCCGGCATGATCTCGGACTGGATCGGCCGCCGCCTCGCCTTCATCGTCATGCTGGTCGAGGGCGCGATCTTCATCGGCCTGTGGGCGAGCACGCGCGACCATACGATGCTGTGGGTCTACGGGCTGCTGTGGTCGATCGGCTTCCTCGGCTTCTGGGGCCCCTCGATGACCATCACCGCCGAAGTGTTCCCGACCCGCATTCGCGGCGCGGCGAATGGCGTGGTCTGGGCGATCGCCTGGCTGGTCGGCTTCGTGCTGTGGCCCTTCGTCACGGTCTGGCTGCAGCAGACCACCGGCTCGTTCTATGCGTCCTTCATGACGATCCCGGTGCTGATGGCGTTCATGGCCATCGGCGTTTGGTTCTTCGTGCCGGAGCATGGCGGCAAGACGCTGGACGAAATCAGCGTTTGATAGCGCCTCCCCTCCCGCCTTGGCGGGAGGGGATTACGCCGGGCGTTCCCAGACGAACGTGAGTTCGTGCTTGTTATGGAACAGGTGCATCAGCCTGCCGCCGGGGATGGCGGCGAAGGCATCGGCCGCTTCATGGTCCGTCGCGCCCTGGAACTTCACCGTGCAGACGATCCGCCGCGCCGCATCGGCGGCGATCCAGGCCTTGACCAGGGCCAGCAGCCGGTCCGGGTAGGCGATGATGTCGCTGAACAGCCAGTCGACCGGCTCGGGCGCCAGCCCGAAGGCGGATTCGCGACGCAGCGTCACGCATGGCATCGCGGCCACCCCGGGGGCGAGGTCGGCGCGGTCGATCGCCGTCACCTCGGCGCCGAGTTGGGCGATCGCCCAGGTCCAGCCGCCGGGCGAGGCGCCGAGATCGATGCAGCGCTCGCCGGGCAGCGGCCAGGCGCCGATGCGGGTGCAGGCCTCCCACAGTTTCAGGTACGCCCGGCTTGGCGGGCCGACGCGGTCCTCGACGAAGAGGCATTCGCCGTTGACGAAGGGGCTGGTCTTGGTAGCGCTCGCCAGCATCCGATCGGGCGCGAGCAGGGTCCAGCCGCCGAGATGGGCCGTGGGGGCCGGCTCCGGGAAGACCAGCGGCCGCGCCTTCACCGGCGGCAGGCGATCGCCGATCAGCGCCATGCGGCGGTGGTGTTCCACGCCATAGGCCGCCCAGTTGCGCTGGATCGCCCGCAGCGCATCGGCCGCCTGCTTCACCGATGGCACCGCGATCTCCCGCGGCGCGGTCCAGACCTCGAGCGCCCAGGCGGCCGGCGCCGGTGGCTCGGGCGAGAGTGCGAGGCGCCCGTGCCAGGCGGCGATGCTGGCGCCGCGCCGGGCGAGTTCCTCGGCGAGCGTGGCCTCCAGCCCCTCGGCTGCCAGATAGGCGGCGCCGATCATCGCCGGCGCGTCACCGCGGACAAGGCGACGAACAGCCAGCCCAGCATCAGGATCGTCCCGCCGGCCGGTGCCACGCCAGGCAGGCGGATGCCGCCGAGCGCGGAGGCGTAGACGCCGCCGGTGAAAAGCAGCAGCCCGGCGATAAAGCATCCGCCGGCAATCCGGATCAGCAGCCCGCCGCGTGCCGACCAGACCGCGCAGAACAGCAGGGCAAGGGCGTGCCAGCCCTGCATGTCCACCGTGTTGCGCACGGCGGCCAGCGCCGGCGCGTCAAGCCGGCCGGCCAGCATATGGGCCGCCGCGGCGGCCATCGCGACCGTGGCCAGGCCGGCCACCGCGCCAAAAAAGACAAAAACCCGTTCCATATCGCTTCACCGTGTTCGGCCGCCCGTTTCACCGGGGCATTGCGCCGTGTACACTAGAACGATGGCAAACGGCGATCTGTTCCCTGAAATCACCCCTTTCCAGACCGGCCATCTGCCGCTGTCCGACGGGCACACGATGTACTGGGAGCAATCCGGCAACCCACGCGGCGTGCCGGTGCTGTTCCTGCATGGAGGCCCAGGCGCCGGCGCCGGGCCAGTTCACCGGCGGTTTTTCGACCCCGCATTCTGGCGCATCGTGGTGTTCGACCAGCGCGGCAGCGGCCGCTCGACCCCGATTGCCAGGATCGAAGGCAACACCACGCCGCATCTGGTGGAGGATATCGAGACGCTGCGCCGCCATCTCGGCATCGCCAATTTCCTGGCCTTCGGCGGCTCCTGGGGCTCTACCCTGGCCCTCGCCTACGCCCAGGCGCATCCCGAACGGGTGCGCGGCTGCGTGCTGCGCGGCATTTTCCTCGGCCGTCCCGCGGAGCTGGACTGGTTTATGCACGGAATGGCCGCCGTGTTCCCCGAGGCCAATGCCGCCTTCATCGGCCATCTGCCGCCCGAGGAGCGGGGCGATGTGCTGGGGAACTACCTGCGCCGCCTCACCGACCCCAATCCGGCGATCCACATGCCAGCTGCCCGCGCCTGGTCGCTCTATGAGGGCTCGTGCAGCACGTTGATGCCGAACCCCGAGAGCGCCAACTCCTTCGCGCATGATCGCGCCTCGCTCGGCCTCGCCCGGCTGGAGGCGCATTACTTCGCCAACCACCTCTTCCTCGGCGAGGGCGGTCTGCTCGCGGGGATGGGCCGCATCGCCCATATCCCCGCCGCGATCGTCCAGGGCCGCTACGACATGATCTGCCCGCCTTGCACCGCCTTCGACCTCGCGGCCGCCTGGCCGGGCGCGCGATTGACGGTGATCCCCGATGCCGGGCATTCCGCCCTGGAGCCGGGAACCCGCCGGGCCCTGGTCGCCGCGGTCGAGCGGTTCCGTACCCTGTAACTCCCTGCAAGTGAGCGCAACGATGAAAACCGGCGTAATCGGCCTCGGCACCATGGGCATGGGGGCGGCCCTCAGCCTCGTGAAGGCAGGGCATGAGACCTATGGCTGCGACCTCCGCGAAAGCGCGCGCGCCGAACTGGTGGCTGGCGGCGGGCATTCGGTCGGCCGTCCGGTCGATCTGCCGGATGATCTCGACGCAATCGTGCTGTTCGTCGTGAACGCGGCCCAGGCCGAGGACGTGCTGTTCGGCCAGCTCGGCTGCGCCAGCCGCCTCGCCCCCGGCACCGTGGTGCTCGGCTGCGTCACCATCGCGCCCGAAGCCGCGCGCACCCTCGGCGCCAGGCTCGCCGAGCGCGGGCTGGTGTTCCTGGATACCCCGGTCTCCGGCGGTTTCGCGGCCGCGCGGGGCGGCAGCATGACGGTGATGGCCTCCGGCCCGGAGGACGGCTTCGTCCGCGCCCAGCCGGTGCTCGATGCCATCGCCGGCAAGATCTGGCGGCTCGGCGAGGAGGTCGGCGCCGGCAGCACGGTGAAGATGGTCAACCAGCTCCTGGCCGGCGTGCATATCGCCACCGCCGCCGAGGCGATGGCGCTCGGCATCCGCGCGGGGGCCGATCCGCAGGTGCTGTTCGACGTGATCTCCACCTCGGCCGGCTCCTCATGGATGTTCCAGAACCGGGTGCCCCATATCCTCGCCGGCGATGACACCCCGCTCTCATCGGTGAACATCTTCGTCAAGGATCTCGGCATCGTGCTCGACCAGGCCCGCGCGCTGACCTTCCCGCTGCCCATGGCATCGGCCGCCCACCAGTTGTTCCTCGCCGCCGCGGCGAACGGGCAGGGCGCGCGCGACGATGCCTTCGTCATCCGCGTCTGGCAGGCGCTGGCGGGCATCGCGCTACCGGAGAAAGATGCGCCGTGATCCGCCTAGCCGTCCTTCTCCTGCTCCTCGCCGGCTGCGTCGCGCCCAGCCCCCGCCCGGCCGATCCGCCCCAACCCGCCGACGCCACGATCTACGTGCTGCTGCATGAATGGCACACCGAGGTCTCGATCCCCGCGAAACGCGTCACCGGCGGGTTGACCCGCCTCAACAGCGTCTTCCCCGGCGCCGGCTACTTTACCTTCGGCTTCGGCGAGCGGCTCTATATGCAGAAGGTGAAGACCAACACGCTCGACATGGTCACCGCGGTCTTCCCGGGCCCCGGCACCGTTCTGACCACCGCGCTGGTCGGCGCGCCGCCCGAAATGTACCACGACGTCGAGATGGTGCCGATCAAGGTCACCCAGGCCGAGCTCGACCGCCTCGCCGATTTCCTGTGGGACAGCCTGGAAAAATCACCCGATGGCGCGCTCAACCGCCTCGGCGAGGGGGCCTTCCCCGGCTACGTGTTCTATGGCGCGACGCCGACCTATTCCGGCTTCTACACCTGCAACACCTGGACAATCGACGCCCTCGACAAGGCCGGGCTCGACGCCGACCCCGCCGGCGTGCTGCTTGCCTCCCAGGCAATGGCCCGCGCCCGCGCCATCGCCGCCCGCCCGGGCCGTTGAAGGGAGGCGCGCGACGGACCTGGCGGGGGGCGAGGGGACAGCGCCCCTCGCCTTCCTAACCGATCCGCGTCTCACCCCCCGGCGACGCGGGTGCGGGTGCGCATGGTGACGAATTCTTCGGCGGCGGTGGGGTGGATGCCCACTGTGCGGTCGAAATCCGCCTTGGTGGCGCCGGCGTTAATGGCGATCGACAGGCCCTGGAGGATTTCCGGCGAGTCCTCGCCGAGCATATGGGCGCCGACCACTTTCTGGCTCGCCTGGTCGACGACAAGTTTCATGATCGTCTTGCGCGCGCGGCCCGACAGGGTGTGGCGCATCGGGGTGAATTTGGCGACGTAGATATCGGCGGGTCCGTTTTTCGCCGCCTGCGCTTCGGTCAGCCCCACCGTGCCGATCGGCGGCGAGGAGAAGACGGCGGTGGCGACGCGGTCGAGATCCCACATCCGCGGGCCGGCGCCGTAGAGCCGGTCGGCCAGGGAGTGGCCCTCGGCGATGGCGACGGGGGTGAGGTTCAGCCGGTCGGTGACGTCCCCGATGGCGTAGATGTTGGGCACCGAGGTCTGGCTCTGCCCATCCACCACCACGGCGCCGAACCCGTTGGTCTCGACCCCCGCGGCCTCCAGCCCGAGGCCCT